>CAZTDF010000005.1:17326-48424 GCA_964612465.1 uncultured Pirellulales bacterium | reverse complement strand
AATCGGTGTAAACTCGTCCTGAGCGAAGCCGAACGGATCCGTGTCGAAAAAAAGCCAGAATAATGAAAAAAACAGGTTAAAAAGAGAAGAAAACGACGAAAATTTGAGCTTAATTTGAAAAAACAAACCCAATTTATCAAAGGACAAAAATCGCGTAAGTGCATATATGAAAGAGTATTATGAAGAATTTCATGGTTTTGGACGGCGAAAAAACAAAGCCAATTCAAAGCCAAACAAGCTTGTCCTGAGCGAAGTCGAATGGAGCCAATTTCAGACGAGGCAACGTTTTGTTGCGGAAGGATCGAGATTGCCACAGTCGCTACGCTCCTTCGCAATGACATTAGTGGGCTATTTGAAAAAACAAAGCCAATATTAAAATAGGCAAAATTTCGTTAAGTCAATATTAACAATGGTTTACGGAGATTTTAATGGGCTAAGCCAGCGAAAAAACAAAGCCAATCAAAGCCAATTCCATCTACTCCCGAAGGAGTAGAAGGAAGGCTTGAGGCCGGATAGTGATGGACGACAGAGAGAATGGATGATGTACGTCCCTCCTGCCTCGTCCTTCGTCCTTCCGTTCTCAGGTCTCTGCGTACCGGCAAGAATAGAAATATTGCTTTTACGACGTGTTTATCGGACGGATAAAACGACAGTTTTTTTTTGTTTTATGCAAGTATGAAGTTGATTAAGTGCGAATATATGTCGATAATAGGATAAAACAAGTCAAAATAGTGCTTTATAAGCAAAAAAATCCAACGGTACAAATATAAGGAAAACTATCATGAAGTGCTCCCGAACAGTAATCTGGACTATATTATCACTATTTACAGTTAGCTTAACAGGTTGTTTTTCATCCAATCCGGAAGATATACAGGCATTTCTGATGCCGGATAGTGTCGATGTCTCAGCAAAAAATTATACTATGCATCCGCCGGATGAGATTGAGATACATTGCTCTTCGGTGCCGGAAATCGACCTGCAAAGACAGCAGATTCGTCCGGATGGCAGGATAGGCTTCGAAGCTGTGGGCGAGATATATGTAGCGGGAAAAACACCCGCACAAGTGGCAAACGAGCTGAAGGGAAAGATTCTGGAGCTTTACCAGATTGAAGGCGATAATCCGATCAATGTTCGTGTAGTTGCGTTCCGAAGTAAAAGATACTACGTTTTGGGCGAGGTGGGTAGTCCAGGTGCTCAGATCTATTCCGGACGCGATACAGTCCTGGGCGCAATAGCACTCGCAGGAAGCCCCACAATCCTGGCGTGGGAAGAGCGTATCCAGGTAATAAGGCCATCGGGCAATAAGAACGTTAAGCCCAAAATCTTCGAATTTAACTTTGACCGTGCGGCCGCTCACGGTGATGCCACTAAAGACGTATTACTGCAGGAAGGTGACATCATATATGTTCCACCGACCATCCTGGCCGCAGCCGCAATGAAGTTAGAAGAGTTCATGCGACCACTTACGCGAGCTTTTTCTGGTTACTATATGTTTGGAGGCGGAGAATCTACTGATGCTATGCGTTACCGTGGCCTGGGCTATTGACAGCTTTGCAGCTAAACATGTTTTAACCGGCGTTCGACGAATTTAGAACAGGAGAATGGTAATACTGATGAGGCAGCGGGATGAATTGAGATTTGCTCATATTGCCAGCACGGTCTGGTTCATTCTGTGCGTCGGCTATATTTTAGTTTTAGCCTTGCGGCAGGCCGGCGTCCGCTGGTGGGTTGTGTTTTCCATCTCCGGCCAAGGCGCATTAATCATTCTTTTGCTGGTCAGTCTATACCTGTTCGCGATATTCAGAGGGATCAGCAGCAGTCAAAAAGTTCAGGTAGAACATCCGCTGACCAGCACGATATATTACTCCGTTTTTTACGTTTCAGCTCCCTTCCTTGGCTGCCTTGCAGGTTTGCTGGGAATGATAGGCATAAAGACAACCAGCCAATTCCTGCTGGGAATCGCAATGGGTACTCTTGGAACAACATTTCTGGTATGGGTGATTGTCGATCCAGCGATTGGTCTGCTCGAAATGATACTGCCGACAAGCCGGAAAAACCGTCTCCAACGGTTAGCTCAGACCAAAGCAGAGCGAGAACAGAAACAGAAAGACAAGATACATTTGCTGGAGAGAGTGTTAGCGAAGGAAGAATATGATCGGCAAAACTGGCGGGAAATACTGAAGCCTCAGGCCGAAAAACTTGCCGGACTATTGACAGCAGATATAACGGATCTAAAGCGGATCGAGCAGGAAACGGTCGGTATAGGAGTCAGTGCCTGGCAAACAGGCGGATTGAGCTGCATGAGGGAGCTTCGGGATATGACGATGTCTATCTGCAAACAGAAGTACCGAGACAAAGCTACTGTCGACTACATCAATTTCTGGTGGGACGGCATCGGAAACTGGCGAGCGGCACCAATTGGTTGATTCTGCCTGCTGCAGTTCCCGGAGCGGCTTCCATGGTTGCGCTTGGCGTTCAGCTTGATCCGGTTGTCCACCGTGACGGCATCAAGCTATATAAAACGATATAAAAAGCCCCTGCTCTGCATTCAGGAGAAAATCCGAGTACGGGCAGGGGCTCAACAAGAACTACAAGTTTTGAACTCACAACCTTTTCAAAATCGCATTCATAATACGCTATGTATTACAATGTTCTTCGCCTGCGAAGCCAACCGACCAGGCCTATACCAATGCTGCCCAGTAAAATTGCACCGGGAGCTGGGATAACAGGATTAAAGGTCAAGTTGTCCAATGCAAAACGGCTGGCTCTCGCATTAAAAGCAATGACTGCCCTGCTGATCGATGCCCCACTATATGTGAATTGGTTTTCTGAAAACAACACAATAGGGGATGTGTTCACTGGGTTAACGCCGATCACGGCAAGGCTAGGATCGAATAGCACGACAGTGAAGCCCGGCTTGAGCGTGTCGTAGCTATCTAAAGCAACACCAAATTCAAGCTGATCGGTGGGTTGAGATGTAAAGTCAAGGGTGAGAATACCCTCTGCGTTACCCTCTAATAACGGTTCTTGCACAAATACACCTGATCCCGGTCCACCAGCGTTGTAGTAGGCATCTTTCGAAGGAATGCCATGAATCTTGAAACCGAATGTTACACCCATGTAGCTCAAATCGTCAACTGGCTGATTAGGCAGTTCAGTGAAATCTAATGTAACAGAAGCGTTTGAAACTCCTGCTGACATCAAACTCACAACTACACAAATCATTATTAGTTTTTTCATCATATGTTCTCCTGAGTCTGATATTTTCTGTAACAATAAAATGTTCTTCACAATAATCACACCAATCTCCATGCTAAAGAATTTTGTACATTAACCTAATGCAAAAAGGAGGCGGACGATTTAATAAAAATCCGGCGGACCACGAGCCAAACTTGCATTAATGAATGCCGTAGTAAAATAATCAAGCTGCTCGGTTCCTGGAATCAGGCAGTGGATTGCCTTGCTTGGGCAGGAAGAAACCGCCGCTATTGCAAAATGAGGGGCTTTTTTATAATCACGAAATGTTTTATTAAGGTTATCCTGAAGCAAAGCAAAGGTCTTTGGATAACAAAAGCTTTGCACAGATTCATTAGAGCAACAGGTCCGGCGGCAAAACCATAGCGACATTCTCCCCGAATCCTGTTTAAGTTTATGCCGCACCCTTATGCGAGGTATGGATGACGTTCCAGCGTTAGGGATTCCAGCTAAATGGCGCAACAGGCCGACATAGCAGGTGCCTTCAATATCACTGCGCAGACGATTGGGGTGTTTGGGCTCGTATAAGTGAGCGAGATAATGAGACGATGATTGATTTTCACTTAGCCCCCTTTCGGACACGTTTAAGGCCAACTGCGGCAATAAGGAAATTCCAGCCTGACCGGCCCATAGCAGGCCCGACAATGCCGCTAGCCAAACCCTGCGGTCCCTAACCAGTGAAACACATAAAAAACCAGCTAAAACCATCAGAGATGGTCCAGGTACGGGGGGCAATGCCTTGATCCCGATTGTTGTAGCCGGCGATACGCTAAATGTAACAGGTGGCTTGTTAAATTCTTCAGAAATCGAAACTAAGTTCGATTTGAACAATCCGACATCGTATTCTTTTTCCGGCCTATAGCAAGGATATACATACGAGCCGGAAGACTCAGCGAAGACAATGATATCTTCAGCATGGTCATTCATAGTTGGTGCAGCACAAACAATCGCTGTACCAAGAAACAACAATAGTATTACCAATCCTTTGTTTTTTCTGCCACGCACCATTTCTCCTCTGTTGCCTTACAGGGCGCGCTAACACTTAACACATAACTTTCTGAACACCCTCTCAATCAATGACTGAGATAGCCCTACCATCCTTATCAACTCTACACATACTCCCCAAGTTCAATATTTTCATTATATTGACACAAATAGATGAAAATATCAAACATAATGAATATATTATCAGACTAACAATCATTTATCGGACATAACAATGCTATAACTTTAGTTCAACTTCTGTAATTTGGGAAAAATAAAACACTATTTTGATCTTACTGAATTACTGGAATGGAAATGAAAGCTAATGTATACTATGAAGATGAAATTGCAGGTTGTGTGGGAATGATGCAGGCGCAAAACCCTGCTATTATCAGTTGTACCTATTGTAATGCGCAGCAGAGGCCTTCTGGAGTGTTAGGAATCCGATTACAATCTCAATTAAGCGAGTTATAATTGGAATCGGGTATCTTACGTGGTAATTCGAATAAGGGGAAACGTATCTACGGAGATTAACGGAGATTATAGGTGTGAATTATATGGTGGGAATTATCTAAGCGGTTTTACTTAGACTGTAAAGGAACAGAATATATGCGCTCATACATACGGATTTGAAAGGTCTCTTGAATCAGTCACAAATCTTAAAAGCATCGCAATTTTACTTTTGACGTGGACTTTTCGATAAATATTTCTTGTGTGAGTTTTGACAGTACCTGGTTTTATGCGCAGATACTTAGCTATATTACCATTCCTGAGACCTTTACAAACTAATTCCGCTATTTGGCGCTCACGAGGGGTTAAATTGTACCGGTTTTGCACATAAGACCACTGCTTTGGGTCAAGTAGAATTACATCCGGTTGTTTGTAGCCGGAATCACCACTTTCGATATTTTCGGTTTGTGAATTTGGCAATTGTAGCATGGTTAACTACCCTCCTTCAACTCGTTGAGCAGACGCTGTGCTTCAGCCAGGTCCGCCGTTGATAAACCGCCGTTTAGGCTCTCTAATTCCAAAGCTTCTTTCACATATTGAATTGCTTTGTCCTTTTGTCCAAGTTCGGCCAAAGCTCTTGCTAAATAAAAACGTGTACCAATGCTCGAGGGTGTTATACCGGGATATAGTTTGATACACTCATTGAAATCACGGATTGCTTTATCGAATTCGCCAAGTCTGTAATAAATAACTCCACGAGTGTCGATGAGATCATAATAGTTCGGAGCTATTTTCAACCCTCTCTGGGCGAGATCGAGCGCTTCCTGAGGTTTACCTTGCACTTCGCAAATAATCCAGGCAAGATTATTCATAGCAATTATATTGTCAGGCTCAAGCTTAAGAAGTCGCTCGTATAGTTGTGCCGATTCTTCAGGTCGCCCGCTAATTTGCAACAGGATAGCAAGAGCGCTGATAGCTTTGGAAGAATCAGAATGATCTTTGATTATCATCCGAAGTATTTCCTCGGCTGTTTTCCTGGCCTGGCCTTCCTCAAGTAACATCAAATCCCTGGCAACAGCTACAAGCGTAATACTATCTTCCGGATGGCTTCTATACCAGTTGACGACCTTTTCGTTCAACCGGCCCCAATCTTTGTCGTCTTTGAGTAATTGCACTTGTGCTAATAAAGGATTCGGATCATTTGGCTCAGACTCAAGCAGGGAATCAAATTCCTTTTGCGCCTCTGCTTTGTTACCACTTTTGTATAAGGCGACGGCCAAAGCGTTATTGCATTTTCTTCGTGAAGCAACATCACAAATAGTTAACTGCTGTCTCAACAGATTTACAGCTTTTTTCGGTTCACCTGCCTTAATGTAAGTGTTGGACATCAAAACTACAGTAACAAGATCATTCGGATCCAGCTCATGTAATAATTTAAGAGTTGGAATCGCCAGGACAGGCGACTTTGCTGCCTCCGCACGCGCTTTCAGCAACAACAACGACTTATTATTGGGTCCATACGTAAGACCTCCTAAAGCAGCTTCCATAGCTTTTCCAGGCTGATCCTGCTTAATCGCAATCTCTCCCAACAGTACCCAGGCCTCAGCATTTTCAGGTTGTTCTTCTGTTATTTTTTGGAGAATCTGTTTAGCATTTTCGATTGCCGGAGCCGTCCCTTCGACAAGTATGGAACGCGCTTTCAGCAACCGAAATTGGATATCATCAGCATTTGATTCCAGAGCTTTTTCAAGAAGGGCCTTTCCTTCACGAACCATATCGAGATCTCCGGATGCTAAAAACAGTGGAATAGCACGTTTTTGTAATTGTAGGTTATTAGGATCCAGAGATAGTGCCTGCTTAATGTCGGCAGATGCGCTTTTGAGTTGTACTTTAGAGCGGTAGAAGTCACTTCTGGATACCCATACTTCTATGTTGTCAGGTTCAATGGAAACAGCGTGATCGAGGTCTTTAATGGCCTTGTCGTTCTGGCCCAGCGTAGCATATGTTCGTGCACGAAGAATATAGGCTGAAGCATTATTAAGGTTCTTTACCATTTCATCAGAAACTTGCAACGCCTCCGCCTTTTTATCCTGACGGATATTAAGCTGGATTTGAGCAGCGATTACCGGCAGCGAGTTTGGATTCAGAATTTTCAACTTGTCCAGCAGCTTCGAAGCCTGATCATAATCACCTTGCTGTATCTTGAGTAGTGCAAGAGATAAACAGGCAGCTTGGTTGTTAGGATCGTTAACGAGAAGATCCTGTAGAATTCCTGATGCCGAATCCAATTGGCCGCGCCTCAGGTAGCTTTGCAGTTGCAGTCTCTGGAGTTCCGGATGATACAGATTGTTCCTGGAAGCACGATTCAGAACCTGCTCGGCTTCGTCATATTGCCTTGCACTGTATAATGCAGCAACAGCGGGAATTATCACGCGGAGGTCATCGGGCGATTGACTTAATATCTCACGATATGTCGAAGTCGCCAATTGCATCTCGCCGGCTCGCTCATAGGATCTCGCCAGAAGTAAATGACTTGTCTGGTCATTGGGATTTATCTGCATATTCTCCTGCAGAAGCGACAAAATCTGGGGATAACGATTCCTGAAATCATCCATGGCAAACCAGAGTTTCGCTTGCTCATATCGCCATTGCCAACCACCCTGGCCTTCGATGGATTTGATGTCATTAACAATTTGCTGGGCTTGTTCAGAATCGTCGATAACTTGTTTGCACAATAAAAGCCGACGCTTTATAGGAATATCGTTGGGCAGTTTCCCGGCAAGTGTATTAAGCAGTACATAGATACTGTCTGTTTGTTTCCATCGAGTATAGAATTGGGTAAGCAGCAAACTTAATTCACGCTTGGCAACAGGCGCCTCAATACGCTCTAATGCTTTTTTAATACTCGCTTCGCATTCTTTTTGGTTGCCTTTCCGGTCTAACAAAATCGCAAGGTATCTTACCAAATCAATGGACTCGGGGAATTCCTCCACTGTCTCATTTAATCTCAATATTGCTTCATCTATCTTCCCTTGAGCAGTGAGCAACTCGGCTTGAGCCATGACAATCCTTTCTTTTGGCAGGTTAGTTTCCTCGAGTTGAGCTATCAGTGCCGCAGCCTCGGTCAATTTGCCTTGCTGCAATGTGAGTTGGAACTGCAATAACTTAACTTCCCCGGCGGATTCGGCATTTTTCTCTAAAACGGACAATTGCCGTTGAATATTATTCCACCTTTGTGCATCCACTATCCCTTGATCACCCTGGCTCGTAGATAACAGTTGAATCTGAGCTTGTAGATACAGCAAAACAGGTTCCTGATTTTCCGGCGAAAGCGTTATCGCTCTTGCAGCATTATCTGCAGTCTCAGCCCAGTTTCCGGTCTGCGCCAAGAGTTTGGCTAAGGCCAGGTAACCCTCAAAAGAACCGGGGCTTTCAGAAATTAGCGTGCGCAGTTGGTGTACGGCCGATTGCCTATTACCTAAGCGAGACAGAGCCGATGCCAATGCCAGGCGGACATGTATGGATTTGTTACCTGATTCCATTGACTGCCGCCAATATTTGACAGCATCAGACAGATTTCCCTGCCCAGAAGCTACAAGACCTCGCAAGAATGTAATTGACGCAGAAGAAATATCCTTTTCATACATTTTAGAGATACAGTCATTAGCGTCTTCAAGCTTACCGCAGCGGATAAACAGCTCCGTGGCTAAGGGCATAAAATCCCATGGCTGAGAAGAAAGCTCTTTTAATCCTGTTTCGGCTATTTTTAACATTTTTTCTTTCGATCGTGATTTTAATGCAAGTCCGGCCCATGTTGTCCAAAGATCCTTGTCAGTTGGTGAGGCTTCTTGCACTGCAACGAGATGCATCTCTGCCTTGTCGAGAGCATTTGAATTGATAAGTTCTTGAGCAAGACGCAAACGGACAGTTGAATCAGACAAATCCTGCTTTTCGGCTCGTTCCAAGTCATCTGAAGCACTGGACAAGTCTTCACTTCTTCGATAAAAACCCGCACGTATTATATAGGCCAAGGCTGAAGACGGATTTTTCTCCACAGCCTGATTGAACCATTGGGACGGTATATCTTTAAAATCTTCCGGACGCTGCTCTATAAGTTGGCCTAATGTTTCGTAAGTCAATATCTGCTCAGGATGTTCCTTTATAATGGTCTGCAATTCTTCTGCTGCTTCTTTGAACTTCCTTTGTCCAGCCAGCGCAAGAGCCAACATCCTCCGAAGGCCTGGATCCGGATTGGTTTCAAGCTGTCTTCTGGCAATTAGCTCCGCCTCGCCGGGGCTGCCAATTCCTAAATAGATTTCAGTAAGCTGCATAGCTGCTTCGGAATTATTTCTATCAATTCTTAAGACAGTTCGATATGCTCCGATAGCTTGTTGAACTCTATTGCGTTTGGCAGGCCTGATTTTAAGCTGAGCATCAGCATATTTAAGCAATATGGACACATTATCTCGTTCCAAAGCAATATAACTTCCCAGATGTTCTGCCGCATCTTCCCACCTATGCTCGTCATACGCTTTATTGCCAAGAATAAGACCCTGCTCGGCTCTATTGGTCCTGCGCCATTGGCGTAGTCCAAAAGCGCTTACACCTAAAACAATAAGGCTAATGACCAATACAATTGCCAATTTCCAGTTAAAATATCTTCCTGACATTTACCCACCCTTTCGAAAATTAGAATTGGTTGATGAAATTTCCTAAAAGTTTCCTGGCGGTTTTCCAACATATACACAAATCCATCTTCAGCGACAGATTCCTGACATATTCAGTGTCGTAATGTATCCATTCCTGAAAGTCTTTCATTGGCTGACGTGTCCTGTAAACCTGCCAGAGCCCCGTAATCCCCGGCTTAACCGATAGCCGGGCATCACGCCAAAACGGACACAATGTATTCTCCGATTCGGGCGAAGGCCTTGGGCCGACAATACTCATTTGGCCAAACAGGACATTAAAGAACTGGGGTATTTCGTCGATATATGTCTCTCGCAGAAACCAGCCAACAGTATTGATGCGCGGATCATTGGCTATCTTGAATTGCGGGCCATCCACCTGGCTGACGATTCGCAATATCTCCTGTATCTTATCAGCCCCCATAATCATCGTCCTGAATTTCAGACAATTGAACTGCTTTCCGTGCAGCCCCTGACGTCGGTCCTTATAAAACACCGGGCCCGGCGAAGTTAATTTTATTGCCAGAGCAACGAATATTAACACGGGAGCAAACAGAATCAGGACTATTGCCGCGGCAAAACAATCGGCAATTCGTTTAAAGCATCGCGGATAGGAAATTCTCGGCCAGGCGCGAAACGGCCCATGAGAATCCTGCAACAAGCTTCCCGTGCTCTTGTGTCGAACCGGGCGCTTCCAATTGATTTGCGTCCCTTTGATAATACGGCTCTGCACAATTTGATTCTTGGGCACACATACTTCCGGACCAACGATTGACGAATTTATAACAGCCCCCTGTTCAATCCTGGTATTATTACTGATAATAGTCGGGCCAACAACAACGACATTGGGGCTGACATGAACATTCTTTCCTAACAGCACCTTCCCGATAAACCTTGAACTTTCGGGTATTGTACTTGAATCTCGAAGTTCTGATTTAGATTTCTGAATTTCAGAGAGCTTCGTTTTGCAAAAGCTTAGTAATCCATCCTCAGTTTCCAAATCCATCACATTTCCACCTACATTAATTGCCTGCAGCGTTAATTTATTTGATCTGCACTTTTCTAAAAGAGCGGAAAAAGAATGAGGCAAAGCACCACCGACCAATACACTTTCGAGAACGTCGGTTTTAATAAAAAGATGATGAGGCCACTCAGAAGAAACAAATGTAAATTCGGCTGAATCCGAATAGTTCCGGCAGAAACCCGCTACCTTGCCTTCGGTTGTCAATCGCACCTTTTCGCGTTGTCCCAACATTCCAGGTTCTGCATTAATCGACACCACGTCTGCCTGAACGCCGGCAAGCACCCTTTCGAGGAAATCGGCGTTGATGTGTGTGGCAAATCGCCCATTGGACACAACGAACCATGAGTTTAAGCTATCCTCTCGTTCATCTCTGCGTATAAGCTCGAAGGGGACAGGTATATTATCTTTGTAACGTATCACATTCGGCTTCGCATCATACAAAGACTGTCGCGGCATCTGATTTTGATGCCGGGATCCGAAAGGCTCAATTTTCCATTCCTCCGGGATGGCATAAAAAGTCTTATCGGGATTACATTTTGCAGATAACCGTAATATAGAATCCCTCCTCATGTCTCCATACCTACACAATCCATCGAGAACAACGCCGGCAACAGGTTCGCTGGTCAGAGCAAAACGAAGCAAACTTTCGCCGCTGCTGTCTGTAGAATTCCGGGGTATAAGAATCATGTTCATGGATTGGTTAAGGAACAACATTTATGAGCACGTACTAATTCGACGTGATTCTCAGCTAAATTAGTGCCGGACCATATGGAAACTTAACAACCAATATTATGCGAATTAAGCCTCAGTCGTCTCATTGTCACCTTTGCGCTCGGAGATATTGTCATCAAAATCTTTGCTGTCCTCCTTTGAACGCGGGGAAGTTTTCCTGGTTCGTTTCCGCATGACGCTTTTTCTCGATTTATCACTTTTCGAATACGTAAAACCTTCGGTTGGCTCTTCAGACTCAGCAGTCTCTGAATCGTCGGCATAATCCGGACTCTCTTCCATTGAGAACATCAGTTTCCTCCTGGAGATTCTGGGGCTCTCCCTTGATTCGGCGCTTTGCGCATAATAACTATGACCGTGGCGGTAATAACTATGCTCAGCCTGAACGCTACTCAGCACGGTACCAAGCACTTTGACATTTATTTGTGACAGTCGTTCCTTTGCTTGTTTGAGGTCCGGCATGGTGGTATGGCCGGCATAGCTGACCAAAACAACAGCTTTTCCAATTTTAGCCCACATAAGAGCATCGGGGAAAACCAGTGCAGGAGGAGTATCGATAATCACGTGATCGTACTTTCTGCTGATTATATTTATGCGTTTAGCCGTCGAGGGCAAAGCTAACAACTCGTAAGCATCTGCCGCATCGTGAAAATCAGCCGCAAGCACATCCAGGCCCGTTGAAGCTACAGAGAAAACAGCCTGGTCAAATTTTACTCCGGATAGAACATCATGAAGTCCCCTCGAACCCTTGGGAAGATTCAACAGGCGAGCAACATCAGGTTTTCTCAAGTCGCCATCTATGAGTAAAACCTTTTTCCCCGACTCAGACAGACTTGTTGCCAGATTAACGGCAAATGTAGTTTTGCCCTCTTTCATGTTCGGACTGGTAACAACCAGTTTCTTAGGTATTCCTCTGCCGCCAAGAAGCCCTAAGTTGGCACGAATAGTCTGGTAATCTCCGACTATCTGTTCCGGAAGAAGAGCCGGCTTGACAGTGTTCAAACTTGTAGTAGTCCCGATTATTCGGATGCCGATACGCTTCGCTACATCATCAGGTGTCCGCAAACTCTGATCAGCCTTATCTCGAAGATATGCCAATCCCATACCACAAACAAGTGAGCCAAACACCAGAGCTAACGAATATTTTATTCGCTTATCGTTAATAGAGGTAATGTCGGCATTATAATGCACGGAAATCCTTGTCGGACGTTTTCGCTGCAGTTCCAAATCCTGGATACGCTTGAGTACGATATTATACGTTTCCTTCGTCGAGTCTAATCTATCCTGCAATTCCTGAATTGTCAGTTGTTTTCGGCCGACTCCAATGGTTTGAATATCTTGTTGAGACAGAGTATCCCGAAGACTGTTCTCATATTCTCGTGTTTGTTCCAGTTGGCTACGTACTGTTACGAGTTGTTTGTTGCCGGCCTCGGCAGTTTCCTTACGCACCATATTATCAAAAGCATTGCTGGCTTCCTGTTTTCGATTTTCCAGATGTTCATTAAATATTCTTAGCCGTTCGGTTATTCGTGATAGTTCCGGATTCGTAGGTGATAATGACTGTTTGGCAACAATAATATCCTGTTCTAATTGCGTGACAGTTCCCGTGAACGCCACGACCATAGGATCTTCGTTTATATAATCCTGCCTCATCTTCAGCAACTCCGCGGCCGGGATAGGCTGCTCTCTTGTGCGCTCAAGTAATTTGACCTGCGCTTCGAGTTTAATTCGTTCAGCCTCTACCCCTGTAAGTGTGTTTAGCAGACTCGCAACACGCTGCAGCATCATGTCCTGTCGCCCTTCCAATGCAACAGATCCGTATTCCTGCCCCAACTGGTAGATCGTCTGGCGGTCGTTTTCGATCCTTTCGTAAAGAATGTCACGCCTGTTTTCCAGGATAGCAAGGTTTCGGTTCTCGCCCTCGTCCGAACTGACAACTTCAATCTCCATATATGCCCGAATAAAGGAATCCACAATCTGCTTTGCTTCCTCAATATTTGTGCTTTCCATACCTATTTTTATCAGCTCATCACGACGGTCCGCACCGACTAAAATGGTCCCGTCTTCAACTATTGCCTTTTTCAATTTCATTGCCGGCTCAAGCTTAGCTTGAGGACCCAACAATTTCCGCTTCCACTTCGATACCAGACCGGTCGGTTCATTATCGAAGAAAGACAGATTTTTATCTACCAGATCGTCCGCGACTCGCTGCACTACTGTGTTGCTCCTTATCTTTTCTGCCTGAGTATTCTTAAAGCTTTCATAATTCGATATTTCTCCTCTGTCCTGTTCACCGCTCAGGATGTCCGCTAAAATGGGGGCAATCTTTATCGCTCCGGTTACACTGTATACAGGTTCGACCGTAAGCCATATTGCAGGCAGCCCAATTCCGCACACTATTAAGAATATCAGTAATACAATGTACCAGCGACGAAGTATGCCGGCTACCATATCCGACGTAGCCTCCTCACTTTGTTCAGGTGGAATTTGCATATTAACAATTTCTTGCCCAGTCATCGGATCATGATATTTATCTAATTCGTTCATTTTATTACTCCTACAATATTAACTTGTGATTCTAATCAGGTTTTGAGCTTCATTTTGCAACCTTTCACAAAACGGCCCACCACAAATGATTCTTCACCCCCCCTGTCGTGTAATTATTATTGCTTTTTCTTTGGTTGGAAGCACCGTGAGTTTTGCCAAAAGCCAAAGCTCGCCAACTACCGCCGCAAGAGCTAATGGCATCATCGCATACCCACCAAAGTCATGGAATATATTTTCCCAATACTCACCCTCAAGAATAGTGAAAAACACCGCTGTAATTGCCAATCGAATAGTGTTACACAGCAAGGCAATAGGCAGGCTTGAAACCAGAATGACCAGCTTTTCCCACCATGTTCGTTGTACCAGTAGAACAACCAGTCCGCTGATTACAAAAAAGGCAGTAATCATTCTCAAACCGTTGCAAGCTTCAAGCACTGCAACACTAACGTTACCCATATCAATAGTATGACCATCCTGCGTGACTGCATAGCCTATCACCTCAAGACAGAAGACCGCCGATGAAGTAGCCCAACGCTGCAGATTCAAGCCGACATAGTACTGGATGACGTTCGGCAGGGGCAGCATCAAGCACAGAAACAATAATATTGGAGATATCTTTCGGAAAAGCTTCCAGCCAAATAACAGTAATGTCAAAGCAGCAATACTCAAGACTACGGATAGTCTTTCTGCAGAACTGTACATTAAGAAAAGCCCGAAAAGTCTGACTGCCTGGGCCCCCGCGAAAGCAAACAAACCCCAGATAGAAGGCTTGATAGGACAACGGGCGATATCACGACGCCTTGACCAAAGGATATAAACAGCCAGAAGAGGAACTAAAAGACCAGAGGAATATTCATCGCTTTGCCGCCACAATTCCCAAAGCTCAACAAGGCCGGGCCAATAAGACCAAAGAAACGCGATACAAACAAGACCTGATGCCAGGAATGCCAGAATGTTCTTCCTGTTCAACCAGGTCAAATTCGGAAATTTTTCGGAAATTTTGTCAAGCGGCTGCAATACGAGCTGCAATCTACTCGCATTATTTTTCACAACCATTGAGGCGAGACCGACCACACGTTCTAACATTCCCTCGGGTTCGAATGATATAGATTTATCTTCCACAACGGCATTATCTCGAACCACGCCATGATAGTCGACCACACATCTCTGGATTCGACAATTTGAGCCTACTTTTGCGTCATTCCACAGCACACTATTTATTACAACGCTATCTTTATTAATAGCAGCATTTTTCCCAAGGATGGCAGGTCCGAGAACAACCGCCCCGCTTGATACTGTTGCACCGTCCAGAATAACAACTGGCCCGTCAATTCTTGCTTTAGGATCAACCTTTGAATTTACTGCCAACCACACATTTTCCGAATCGGTCCTATTAAGGGGCTTCAAATCCGTATTTATTTTTGGAACATTTTCAAGGTAACTGGAAACGGCACATAAGTATTCCTGCCGATTCCGAAAATTCCCGGCATGATATGGCAACTTTGCGGCATGAACTGTTCTTCCGGCAAGGAGCATTTTAGGAATCAAGCCTTCTTTGATATCAAAATAGCCTGCCTTTGGAATATGTTCAAAGATACCTGGATTACAAACATAAATTCCAGATGCCTCGCCTATATCTGTATTGTTTCGACAACATGGATTCAACATCACAGTTAAATCAGATTGACCATCACGGTGCGCCTTTATCAGTACGTCGATTTTCGGAGGACTCACTATACCGGCGGGAAATACCATGAGTAATTCTTCAGTTCCATCGCTGAGAGCCTCACGAATACATCCTGCAGTACCGACTGGTAATGTTTCATCAAAAAAACTCAACGCCAAACGATCATCAGTAAGATTCCTTTTGTCCAGTAACGAACTTGCATTGCTGCCACATATCACTGCCTGTTTTATGCCCTGACCGGCCAAATGGCCCAGCAGGCGTTCCAGTACAGGTTTTCCCGCTACCGGCCACAATGCCGTGGGCAAACGTGATGCAATCGGACACCGCCCGAAGTCACGATTTCCTACAAGTATAATAGCTTTGGCAATCCGCATTTAGATACTTTCGGCCCTGTCGATATCAAACAAACTGTTTCAACGGCGTTTTTCTAAGAATAAACGTTATCAGCAACGAAATAGACAACACTAAAAACAGCAACAACAATGGATGCTGTAAAGCTATACCAAAATGATATAAAGGAACCAATACCAAGGGACGAACAAGATAAATGCCGTATGATAACAATGCCAAATTCGCCGAAACCGAATCCAACTTGGCGACGCCGTATGGTTCAGGCTTGTTTACAACAAAGGCACAAAAACTCAGCAAAAGAATAATTACATTAGCCATACCAATGCCCCGCGGAAACTAATCATGGGTGTGAAAGGAGGCGACACCGAACGCAGAGATAATACGCAGTCGTTCTATATTGGCTATCCGGGGCTGTCTGGAAACAACCGCCGGCTTGACTCCGGCTATCGATTGAAACAGCGTTTTAACAGTTTGGTTTTCAACAAGTAAGTTCAATTCTCTGATTCCAAAAAAACGACAATAAAAACATATCAAATAAACATCTAAGAGCGGCCCGCCATTTCAGCAAGGATTATCAGTAACTGCTCTGCCACCTTTTTCCTGCCCCGGCTATTCAGGTGTCCACCATCTTCGGTGTATTCAGGCGCCATGACATAAACTTTCTCCGCTCCTTTTACAGCGTGACACCTAAAACCGTCCGCATTGACAGATTCTATAAGGGCAAGGTCGAAGAAAAGCCCGGTTTTTGAATAAGCATTTTTCAGCAAATCGTTATAACGCCGGCGCATCATGTTATCTTCCAAAAAGCCCGGCCTGCCAATTAACAGCTTAACTGACTGTTTCAGATTTCTCTTGGCCCCTTTTGGTACCGAATGTACAGGAATAGTGATGTGTAAGAATTTTTTCTCGGGATATCGCCCTTTCAGTTCTTCCAGCGCGGCGCTATAACCGTCGAAGACTTGCTGCGGATCCGAATCCCTCATAATATCAACATAGCAGAACTTGAAAAACGCCATATCGACCTTGCTCCCGACGCCGGCATCCATTATTTCCCCAAAGCGTTTGATCTTCGAGAAAGGGTCCGTGTTCATACCTACCTGGGAATGAGCAAAAACAGGTTGGTCAAAAGCCGCAGGCTCGCATGCCTCAATGATGTTGAGTTTTATATCGTCTCGCTCGTTTATGACATCCGTGATTCCATCAATAATGTTGTATCCGACCGATTGATGCCCGAAGAAAATCTTCTTCTCAGCAAGTTTCGCCCAATATTCTCTGGGTACATCATCAATCGACGGCAGTGTTATTTTATTGGCGTCTATCCCTGTTTTTATTCTTGTTATAACCATTGTCAAAATCCCAACAGCCAATAAGCATGCAACAGCTATGAAGATATGAAGTGCCCTGACTCTCATGTAATGAATCAACCAATTCCGAGCTGTTTCTTCACCACCGCAATTTGCTCGGCAGGGAAAGGTTCCGCCAGCCTGGCCAATCCCTCTTCTCTCGTCATGCACCCGATGCGAACCAATTCAGCTATCTCATAAGCATAAGGATTGACGCCGAACTGGTCCAGGTGGACCTGGTTAGCCAGAGCATTCAGCAGACAGTTGGTGGAGTTGGCGTCCGTGTCATCGGGCTTTTTCCATCCATATTTGTCTGCAGTCTCATAAATCACCTCCTCATCGTAGTCTGCAAACGCTAACGGATTGATGCTGTACGGAAAATGTTCAACCTTGTCAAAGTGCCTTTGCTCCAGGAAGAACGGCCTGATAATATCACCCAATCGGTCGGACAGAGGACGCAGCAGGCTTTCCTGCATCGTTCTTATCATCTGGGGATTTGTTTTAACTACTGCCGTAGCCATCGGCGCCTGACCCGGTGACATCCCGAATATCAGAAATGGAATCTCCTGCTCGATCGTAAGCCTGAATCCGATAAATCGTATCAGAGAAATACAGCTCGTGCATATACTGGACGCCCTTGCCATCGCCTTGGCTGAGTACATATCTTCGGACATGGAGGCCAGAACAATCTTTTTCATACTCTCGAAGCTCGGCGTTACCGTCAAATGATCCACATTAATATTGCTCAGTACAGCACGGATATTTAGCTTGGCCCTGTCCGACTGAAACCAGTTGTCAAAGGAGTACGCCAGAAGCCTCAGATCGTACCGCTCCTGTAACAGGTGGAGAGTATATGTGCTGTCTTTGCCCCCGCTGTAAGCCACCAGAGCATCGTAGCTGCCTTTGCCTTTATTCTGCTCGATAAGCTTTTGGAATCTGGCTTCATATTTACCTCTGATGGAGCGCTGTTGGTCCAGACTCTTTGCCGAGCGGCAAAAGTTACAGATACCTTCATCATCAAACCGGATCCCTACAAAACGTTCGTTCAATACACATTTTTTACAAGTCTGCATAAAGCTACCACCTACTCTATTTATTTACTGCTCACATTTACACATGCGGCTGCAAAAGAATCCACAACCGCTCGAATTTGCTGAAACGATATGACCAATGGCGGCTCGACCATCAGGACAGATGAATTGCCGAAAGCCGGTACCACTATAATTCCCTGCCGGATCATTTCTTTTGCCAGTTCGAGTGCTATCTTGCCACTTTGCGTTTCTATTCCTATCAAAAGACCCAAACCGTCGGCAGACCGTAGAATATTCGGGTATTCACTAACATAATCTCTAAACGAACGCAGGAGCATCTTGCCCTTTTCTGCACAGTCGGCCAGCAGATTACCGCGCTGGATGTACTGGATTGTTGAAAGACCCGCCCGGCAGGCAAGTACATTACCGGCAAAAGATGAAGCGGACATGGGGAAACTCAGGCCGAATCTCTTCCAAAGATGACTTTTGGCAACGACTGCTCCGGTTGGAATCAATCCGCCGCCCAGGGATTTGCCTAACACGAGTATGTCAGGCACTACATTATAATGTTCACATGCGAACATCCGGCCTGTTTTGCCGAATCCGGTTTTTATCTCATCCAATATCATAATGAGGCCGTGCTCATCACACAGTTTCCTCACCTTTTGAAGATAGCCGTCCGGCGGCAGCAATATTCCCGCTTCGTGTTGAATCGGCTCGATCAATACTGCTCCAGTATCCGCTGTTATCGACTGCTCCAGTGCTTCGATATCACCAAAAGGAACGCTGATAAAACCAGGCAAAAGCGGCTGAAAAGCTCTCTTGAAAGAAGGGATTCCCGAGGCTGTAAGCGCACCAAATGTATGACCGTGAAAAGATTTTTGCGCAGTTATAATAGTTTTTCCGCCCCTGTGAAGTCTAACTAACTTAATGGCACAGTCTATGGCTTCGGATCCGCTGTTAAGGATAAAGGAGCAGCTAAGTTCACCGGGCGTAATTTTCTCGATACACTCAGCCAACCGGACCTGAATTTCACTAATGAGCGGCTTTGTTAACAATTGCTGCTCTCCCAACTGATCCGTGAGTGACTCGATAATATCCGGATTATTGTGCCCTAAGTTGAATAAGCCGTAACCTCCGACACAATCTATATAAGTCTTGTCCTCCGAATCGGTGATTGTAGCTCCCTGGGCTCCCGCAGCGATTTTATTCAATCCCAGTTTGTTCAAGAACGAAGGATATGCCGGATTGATAAGACGCCCGTAAGACTCGAACAAATTCATATCTTTGGATAATTCTATTCCGCTTGCCATAAGACTGTCAGTTGTATCTCCCGTTAACCTGAGATGCCCGCTTCGGCCTTTGCTTTAAGTTGCTTCTTGTCGATTTTGCCGTTCGGCGTTTTGGGCAGACTGTCCATAAACTCGATGTATTTCGGCACCATGAAGGTTTCCATATTTGCGGCACAGTATTTCAGCACCTGCTTTTCAGGCAGCTCAACATCCGGTACCGGCACAATATAGGCCTTAATTGCCTGGCCGAAAATCTCATCCGGCACTCCGATGACCGCTACTTCTGCGACGCCTTCCATACTGGAAATATTATTCTCCACTTCTTTGGCGCTTATACGCTCGCCCTTGCTTTTAATCATGTCATCTTTTCTACCCAGAAAATAAAGAAAGCCCCGCTCATCCTGGCGGAAGTAATCGCCGGAATGGAGAATTCTCCCGCTCGGATATTGCCCATCCCGGTAGGTCCTGGCGGTCATTTCCGGATCCGCCCAGTAGCCCTGCATTACGTTCGAGCCTTTTATTATCAGCTCTCCCGTTTCGCCCGGGGCGACCTCGCTGCCATTTTCATCGACGACAAAGACCTCGCAGTTCGGCATCGCTTTACCGACCGACGAAGGTATTCGGTCCAGCTCTTCGGGCGGCAGATAGCTGACCCGCTTGCACTCGGTCAATCCGAACATGGAAATCATTGTCACATGAGTGAACATATCCCTGAGCCTGCGAATATGCTCGACCGGAAGTGCCGCTCCGGTGTTGGTCATGTAGCGAAGCGTGCTGAAATCGTATTTTTTCAAATCCTGCAGCTTCAGCAGCATAGCAACAATCGTAGGTACGATGGGAAATCCGGTTACCTTTTCCTGAGCGATCCGTTCCAGAATGCTGTGAAGGTAGAGGAAGGACTTTTCCAGAACCACTGTGCCGCCAAACATGAAGGCCATGATAACCTGGTAGAGGCCGTAGTCGAACGAAAGGGGCAAGACATCCAGGATAATATCATCTTCAACGTTTCCTATGTACTGTATGATGCTTCGTGCCGCTGAGATCATATTATGGTGTGTGGACATAACACCTTTCGGCTCACCTGTGGAACCTGATGTATAAATAAGAGTGGCCAGGTCCACATCAATACAGCGAGGCAACCGGCAGTCCTTTTGGCCATCTGCGATTTTATCGACAAAGTCTGAAAATATTTCATCCCAGCCCAGCGAAGATTTCGAAAACTGCTGAGGGATTCGTTTCGTCGGCCCAACCCATATTAACTTACGCTCCCCGATCCCTTCGCCCAACGCGTCACTCACTACCCTGGCTTTGCTCGTATGGGCAATCAAAATGTTGGCGCCGGAGTTCTCCAGGATATAGCGTAATTTTGCGCCCTTGAGCGAGCCGGCTAATATGATAAAGACACCGCCGGCTTTCAAAATGCCGTACAACGAAATTACGGTTTCGGCACAATTATCCATAAGCACGGCAACTCTATCCTGCCGGCGAATTCCGGCATCCAGCAAAGCCGCGGCCAAATGGTCGGCACGTTGGTCAAGAGCCTTATACGTCCAGCGCTGCTCGCCACATACGAGGGCCACTTTATCCGGAAAACGCCGAGCAGAACGGGAAAGCCACTCGTGCACTAATGTCGGATCGAATTCAATCATCTGTTCATATCCTTAGTGATTCAATAGTTCCTTCGCCTTAGCTACTAATAATTCGATTTACCTATTCAAGTGTCGGTGGTAACTGCCTGAGATGTTTGGTCGCATTGTATTTGGCATTGAAATCTCTTATAGCTCTATTGACTTGTTCCTCGGTCAGATTCATACTCTCACAAACTTGTTCAGCAGGAATTTTGTTTTGCCACGCATAAAGCAGAAGATCAAGCTTATCGTAGGGGATGCGAAAATAGAACTCCTCATCGCTTACCTGGAAACTCCACGTGTCGGGACTCGGTGCTCTTTCTATGATTTCGCGAATTACTCCAAGGTATTCCGAAAGTTGATACACCTGGGCTTTATAGAGATGACTGAGCGGCTCAATATCCACTCCGCCATCTCCGTATTTTACAAAGAATCCTTCCAGGACTTCAGTTTTATTGGTTGTGCCGCAAACGATGTAATTCTTCATTTCAGCATAATAATAAAGATGCATCATCCTGGTTCTTTGCTTGGAATCGGTGGCAGCTACTATCCCATTGAGCGATTTTTTGTTGAGTCTTGCCGATTTCACATTACCTTTGCCATCGTCTATTTTCAGAGTAAAGAAGTTAAAGGAATCTTTGGAGAGCAAGTCGGCCGGCAGAGTAATTTTCGACCTGGATTCACTATCATACTCGGGAAAGACTTCTCTTATCACATCATCTCTCTTACGATAGGTCCCAAAAGCTTCGAGTGTAGGTGTTATGTCAACTGTCTCTGTTTCTATATCCAGTTGTTCCGCATGTTTGGCTGCATATTCGGCACTTACAGGATTGGATTCTTTCTCAGGAAGAATCAATCCAAACACTTTGTCTTTGCCCAATGCTTTGACACAAAGAGCGGCACACAATGCAGAATCGATACCGCCGCTTAGTCCAACTACAATACCATCACGCTTCATATCGCGCAGTTCTTGCTGAATGAATTCGCAAATACGTTCAACCTCGCTTTTACTGTCGAGCTTGAGAATATCTTTGTGAAACTCCATTGCAATCTCCAAAACACAGAATACGGTTGCAAGTCATAGATTACGAATGATGGTTATTTCTCTTTAACTTATGGCCCTTAAAGCCTCAGATCTCCTGTCCACAATAAGAGCGGGAGAAACCGGATCATCAGGACTCGCCGGGAAATCCTGAACAAACTTTCGATGAATGAGTTGAGAGGACAAAATGCCTACGAGTGCCATGCTGTCGATCTCGCTCGGACTCTCAGTCGCGTGAACTTTTCTCAATAGCTTTCTTACCTTACCGGCATCAAACAGACCGGGTTTTTTCAGTGATTCTTCCGACAATACCTCTTTTGTATAAACAGCGGTCTTCTCATTTAGAAGACTCTGCTTTATAGGGGCACGGTAAGGATTCTTCGGGCGACTGGTAATCTCTTTGGGCAGGATTTCTTCAAAAGACTTCTTCAGAATATACTTCTCCTTCAAACCCAATATTTTCCATTTGGCAGGCACCCTCGCCATAAAATCAATCACACGCGGATCCAGAAACGGCAGTCTTATCTCCACCGAATGAGCCATAGCGACCCGGTCTCCTTGCGATGAAAGAAGATAATTGCTCATAAAAATCGCCATCTCCAGATACTGGGCTCTGGAAAAATCGTCCGCTCGTTCAAAACCTTCCGGAAGACTTTGCCTGACCTGCTCATAACCGTCATATTGCCCGATAGCCTCGTTTAGCTCTTGTGAAAAGAATGTCTTGATTCTGCTCGTATTCTCCCACCGGATAAAATGTGAAAATATCGGATCGTCAACTTGATCGAGGCCCCTGGCAAAGAATGATTGCAGTGTGCGTTTGAGCCTCGGATTATTAAATATATATGGATAAAGCTGGCCGATAAGTTCAGCCCGGCTCTGCGAATTCGGATATTTCGCCAGGAATCTCCTGACCTTGGCCTCGCGAAAGATATTGTAACCACCGAAGACCTCGTCAGCACCCTCTCCGGTCAGCACGACCTTATAACCACTCTTGCGCACTACATCCGAGAGCAAGAACAATGGAACAGGCGCGGTCCTTAAGAGCGGCTTTTCACAGTGCCATAAGCAATCAGGAAGTGATGCTCCGATTTGTTCGTTTGTCGCTTTAAGGTCTGTGTGGTTGACGTTAAGGTACGAAACCATTAGATTTTGATACTCGCCTTCATCAAAGCGGTCACTATCAAAACGTATACCAAACGTCCGGACGTCCTTATTGAAGTTTCTCACCACTAAAGCAGCAGCCCCCGAGGAATCGAGCCCGCCGCTGAGGTAGCAGCCAACGGGAACATCAGCCCGCAGGCGAATTCTGACTGCGTCCTGCAGCAGATCCTGAACATACCGACAAGTTTCCTGTGTAGATAAATCTGACTGTTCGGCACGAGAATACAAAGGAATATCCCAGTATTTCCTGATGGTGACCTTGCCGCCGGATGTCTTAAGATAATGTCCGGGCGGCAATTCATATATGTCCTTGAAAACCGTCCGCGGAGTCAGGGTCGTCCAGAACGTGAAAATTTGATCCATTGCTATCGGATCGATCTGGCGAGAAATATTCTCGTTCATAAATATCGACTTGATTTCAGAAGCAAAAATCACAGTATTATTGAGAACCGTGTAATATAACGGCCGAATACCAACCCGGTCCCGAGCCAGAAACAGCTCCTTTTTCTTCGCATCCCAAATCGCTATAGCAAATTGGCCGTTCAACTGTTTCAGACAATCCGGCCCCTGCTCTTCATAAAGATGCAGCACGACTTCGGTGTCGGAGGTTGTATAGAAACGATGCCCTTTTCGCAGCAGGTCTTTTTTTAATTCCGGGTAGTTGAAGACTTCTCCGTTATAGACAATCCAGAGGCTTTTGTCTTCATTATGGATCGGCTGGGTCCCGGAGGACAGATCGATGATGCTCAGCCGGGCATGGCCCAATCCCACCTGATCATCGAGATATATCCCCGTTTCATCCGGCCCGCGATGGCAAAGAGCACCTATCATTCTCTTGATACCATTTAAGGACACACCATCCGGACCATCTATATGGTAGATACCAGCTATTCCACACATGATAAGAATCAGACGCTTTGAAAAACAGCCCCCTCGAACTCTCCTCGAAATCTACGCTTACGCGGCGGGACTTGCATTTAGTTTCCGGTCAATGAACCGGGCAATATTCTGCAAGCTATCCATGTTATCCGGCACAAGCTCATCATCCTCTACATTTAAGCCAAAAGTCTCTTCGAGGAAGAACACCAGCTCCAAAATCCCGGTGGAATCGATGATGCCCTCCTCCATAAATGAAGTGTCATCCTTGAGCGCTTCTCCGTCACCGAAAAGAAAATTTTCTACTACGAATTCCCTGACTTTAACAAAATTGTCCATATTACCCTCTTACCAAATTGTGTTATCAATTAAGAAATCATTATAAACTGTACAAATTAACAATATTTACGTCCAGAAAAATCCTCTCTGCTTATTTTTCGTTACCCACCTTCTCATGCTGTTTCGTATCGGTCGATTTCCATGCCTTTTGAATAAGACCGGACAAGTTTCTCGCCGGATTACCCCCGACAAAAGCTCCGGCGGGGACATCTTTTGTCACTACCGAACCGGCACTAATTATGGCGTTGTCCCCTATTTCCACTCCAAAAAGAATTATCGAGCCTGTACTTATCCATACTTTGTTTCCGATCATGGTCTTCTGCCTCTGCTTTGCAGCCTGTGGCGGAACCGGGTGCCTCGGCCCGAGGATCTTAACGTAGGGCCCGGTAGACAGCTCATCACCGATTTCAACCGGGCCCATAACGACATTATTGAGCCCGAACCAGCATTTTTTCCCAACCGTTATGTCACCGAGATCGGTGTTCCATACGTTGAAATCCTCAGCAATGGTCTTCTCGCCAACGCGAGCACGATAAGGGGCTGAACGGTCGAATCTGAATCTGTACCCAAATTCCACAAATTTTCCCTTTTCGATATATCTGCATCTGTTGTAAAGGCGAACGATTTTCCAGAATATCCTCTTGGTCATCACCTTCACAAAGGTGGGTGTCATGAACTCTATGGTTTTATACAGCGTGTTGTTCTTAATGTTTCCCATCGCGAACTTCCGTTACCTTTTCACCGAATCAGTTTCTTGATTTAGACAACTCATTTAGAAATGTGGAAATGCGTGCCGCAACAATATCCGCACACGGCTGCCGCTCCTGCGGAACAAAGGACTTCAACTGCTTCATTTTAATCGGCACATCCTCCGCTCCATAAGCCACCAACAAGTAGCCGAGCTGCTCGAACTTGTTTGCAATAGCAAGCTGGTGATCATTCACAACCTCGCCATATTTTTTCAATCTCGGCATAACAAGTAAGGGTTTTCTGTGATCCAACGCCATCGTTATTGTGCCCATTCCTGCGTGGCTGATAATGCAGTCCGCCTTGCTAAAATGTTGGTCGAATACGGCTTTCTCCACCGATGGGGCTGCTTCAAAGTTTTCCGGACAATAAGAGCTGTCACCAATCTGAGCGATAATCTGTTCATCAAATCCATTTATGCCGGCGGCCTGATCAACAGCTTTAACTAAACGATCAAACGGAAATTGCGTTCCAACGGTCAGAAAAATCATACTACCGTCCCAACAAATTCGATTCTTTTATATCTGTCGGCCAGTTCAGGCCATTGCACGAGGAATAAATCCGCAATGTAGCGAACCATTCTTCCCGAGAGGGAAATTCGCTCCACGTTGGTAATACTGTCAATCCATACGACCTTCGTGCCAAACATTTTACCCAGGAAACACAACATACAACCGGCCGCCGCACCCGTGCTGATCACAACATCAGGCCTCTCCTTGAAAACAATACGGCCACATCGCAGCAATACAGTAATAACCCGTATCGGGTGCTGTCTGTTGCACTCTCCCACCACATAGACTTCGCCTAATTTGCTCAGTTTATCACGCACGACTTCCGTTGTCGTAACGCAGAATGTTTCGTATCCATTCCAGCTCGCAGCCAGCTTGAGCAATTGAGATATATGCCCTCCCGCTGAAGCCGCCAGGCAAATTCGCAACTGTTTATGTTTATCCGTACTTGACATATTGCTTTGTCACTAATTTTCTTTGAACAACTCGCCAAGCACCAATTCGGCTTTGCTGTCCCATGAGTTTTGAGCCACCCTTTGCCTTCTCTTTTTAACAAGCTCGGCGTTATCCTCAGCGTAAGCTTTTTTAATGCATTCGGCAAACTCCTCCGGGTTCTTGGCTTCGTACACAACATCAAGGTATCGTTGCAGCTCAGAGAACGCGGGCGTGCTGACAACCGGTTTGCCCAGGGCCAGATATTCTTTGAATTTGATAGGATTGGCTGCTTCGGTCCATTTGTTTATTTTCCAGGGTAAAATCGCCACATCAAAACACTTACCGTAATGGGGAATCTGCTCGTAAGTCTTCTGGCCCAGCATCCAAACGTTCTTTCTGGCAGACAAGCCAGAGCAATCCAGGGATGGTTTACCGACGAATACGAATGACATTTCCGGCAATCGCTCTGCCACCGCCCCAAGAAAACCTGTATCAAGCTTATGCCCATCCAGAGCACCGAAATAACCAACTATGGGCTTTTTTATCTCGGCAATATCATCTGGCCTGTCTGAATCGAGTTCCGCCGTCGCAAACATCTCATAGTCAACACCATGATCCATAAACAGTGCATTCTTACATCGAGCCGCTTCTTCATCGTACAGCAGCCTATTTACATAAACAGTAATATCCGCATTGGCTTTCAACTTCCTGTCATAGCCCAGTATCGTATCTCTATCGACATTAGGATCATCTTCGTACCGATCTGTTCTCTGGTACACAAGTTTTACTTTTTCCATTTTGATTGCCGTATCACAAGCCGCCGGGCAGGCAATCCATACCACAGGAGCACTCATGTGTAGCTTTCGAATCAAATGCTGCATCTGATATCTCAACATGGCTTCATTCAGAGGTCTTGCCCATGAAATATGGTGTACAGGCAAAGTAAACGGACTATACACCCAAAACCCGGCATCCGATTTTCTAAGACCCTTCAAAATACTTTTAACCTTACGAACGAGTTTCTCGGTAAATTTGCTTCCACCGATAATCTTATGTTTCCGCATCATAATGGAGTTAACGTAAACCGCAGTACCTGTCCGTGAAAAGCGACGCATTAATTGCATATCAGTATGCGCGCGATTGTGATACCACCAGTCCTCGCCGCCGAAACAGATAAACGACATGTCCTCGTTCTTCCCGGATTCTGCTCGGTAATTCATTATACTTTCTTCAGTTTTATTGACCATAGAAGCCGCACAATTATTTTCCATGAGCCGACTTGCCGCTTATCGAGTCGGATGCAGAAGGGCCGGCAACGAAATTTGCAGTGATAGATCGATTAGAATGCATGATTATTACCGCAGGATTTGTTTTTTCAGAGAGAGCACCCGACCAACTTATAAACTCGTATCCGGGATCCGGGACAGCTCTTATCCTAATCTTTTCGCTAAGAGCATAAGCCGGCTTATCCGGGACCTTTGTCACTGTTCCACCAACAGCGGTAATATTCAGCCGCGGAGACATTGTCCAAACAGCAGCATAATCTTTACGGTAAGTACGCCACATACCCAGCACGAACCTGGACGTCTGTTTCCAGTCAGTTTCGACCTGCATATAACGGTCTTTGTAATCAAAAAGGGCGTCATTGTTCCACAAATCTTTCGCTCTCATGATGTGTGCCGCAAGGACAAATCCGCCCCAGCCCGGGCTGCTGACTTGCCTGTATGATGTAATCCAAAACTTATTGCTCCTCTCAGGACCGTTTGAGTGCACTATTCCCCACTCGGGAAGACCGATGTCTTCCTTTTCGTATGGAATTTTCTGAGCATCCCTCCGATCAGGGTTCCACTGGGGACTATGGGTTGCATCCACATCCGCCTGAGTGACATAAAACGTTTGGTCGTCTTCTCCAAAATGAACATAATCCGGAGGTGCATTATTGGGCCCGTACCCATCTGAATAAAGATAATCTCCCGATTTTTTCCCGATATTTTTCATATCATTATCACCAAGCATAAGCCCGGCGAATAAAATCGGCCACTTACGACCGCTGGCGTGCCCGCCCATTCCGGTCCAGTTTTTTTCGCCTCCATCCTGAACAATTCCATATAGATCGATACCTAATTGCACATATCGCACGAGAAGTTTTTCTTTCCGAGTGTTGGAAAAATTCAGGTTAAGCATCAAAGCGCCAACACCGATCTGCGTAGCTATTTCTCTGCCGTAATCAGGCATATTATCAGCCGGATGAAGAGCCCTGGCCGGCCAAAGGGGTATGTGGTCAATCCATGGCCTCTCAAAATAACGTTCTACCGCGGAAAGGCCTGGAGAACCCGGCACAGGTTTTAGACTCGCAAGTAAGGAGTAGTCCAGCTGCTCTTTGTTAAAACGGATAGTTTTATCCGTGCCGGAGTAAGGAGGCCTGAAACTCCCTTCCTTGGCAGGATTGTCAAGGACGGTCAGCACTGCAGCCGCTTTTAATTGTGTACTGCCATTTGCCTGCAGTGTGCTTTCGGTGGAAACCAGAGAACAATTTGGTTGCAGAACCAGAGGATTGCTTTTCGAAAGTTGATCGTTATTCGGACGAGCAACATTCAAACTCGGATCATAGTTCCCTGGTTTGGCATATCTTCCATACGCTGCACTATCATAAGCCTGCGTTTGGCCAAGTCTTGGCGACGGATTTATCATTGAGCCATTAATCATTCTACCGTTTAACTCAACGGAAGAGGGCTGTATTCTTACTATGGTCACCGGCCCTACAACCCAGTAATCGCCGTTTGCAAATTGACCGACGGAATAATCCCTGTCGAATGTCCATGTAATCCCGAATTGTGAAATTTGGCTTTGCTGAACAGCAGCGGACAATGGCTGAGCAAAGCAAGAAAGTAACACAGCAATTAGCAGGTATTGTCCTCTGATATTGAAATATAAGTTTTTTAACTTCAGATTCATGATTTTTTCCCCTTTTGGCCATAAGACACACATTTATCTGCTATGTCACCCCCAACTACAATGAGTGTTTCGGCCATAAATGTAACGCGTTGTTTGATGATTTTACTGCCGGGAAAGCACTTTTCAAGTTCCCCTGCAGACATCAGCCTTAAATCGCTGCGTTTGCCGCCGAACATATATTTTCCTCGTAAATGGTTATACGAGATGATATTGCCTATGCGTAAATAGCTTTTTCCCGGGAGCCAGGTGACAAGGGGCAGTCGCATGTGAAATTCGAAGGGAAACCAGCGATTCGGGGTTGTGACATACCACCGCTTTCCGACTCGCATAATTTCAGCAGCCATTGTCTTCTGTCTCTCAAAGCTGCCCAGGTGCTCTATTACTGCATTACTAAATACAACGTCGAAACTTTTGTCCGGCCAGGGTAATTCACAGGCATCACAAACAACCGCCTTAACTTCCGGGTAGCGTTTTTTAATGGCCGATATGTGCTCTTCAGAAATATTCACTACGGCAAAATTATGTTTCCACGGATAAGTATCGATAAGCTGATACTCTTCATGACTGTTCGGATTAATCTGTGCCCCGACGTCAAGCAACTTCATATCCTTTGCAGGGCTCATAATTTGATTGAATAGTTCCAGCTTGCGAGCCCGACTTATCAGCGATAGTTTTGAAAATACACTCATTTATCAGTCAGACTTTCTCTGAGTTAACCTGGCCCAAAAGAGCACTCACAACACCGGTGGAATAGGCCTTCATTTTGATGGCTGCTTCATTTCGTGCAGCCGGGCGTACAAACGCCATAGCCAGCCATACTGGAAGACGAATAGCGAAAAACAACGCTACCAGAAAACGGGCAATTAGATAAGCCGGCCAGCCACGGTGTTTTTTCATGAATTTGAGAATGCTCAGCCTTAACTGAACAATCATAGCAACAGGTTTTTGCGCGGTGCTCTGACCGCCAAAATGAATGATCTCGCCGACCGGGGCAAACATTACTGTCCATCTCTTTTTCCAGAATCGATAACACCAGTCGGTTTCTTCGCCGTACATGAAGAACTGCTCATCCATCATGCCAACCTGTTCAATTGCTTCTCGCCTGACAAGCATAAAGCAACCCGTCACAACATCAACCTTGCGCACGTCGCTTCTGTTCCACCAGGTCATTTGCTCACGTCCGAAGAACCTGCTGCTCGGGAATAGTTTGTATAGATAAGTGCTTGATAGCAGCATATTCAATATCGAGGGGAACATGAAACACGTTCGTTGTAAGGTTCGGTCCGGATTTAATACACGACATCCAGTCACTGCTGCCTGCGGATTCTCATCGGCAAAGCACACTGTGTTAGCTATGGCATTATCCAAAACAACCGTATCACTATTAAGCAGGAGCACATATCTTCCTTTAGCGACAGCCATCCCCTGGTTATTAGCAGCAGCAAAGCCCCGGTTCTTGGAATTTTCTATAAGAATAACCTGCCGGAAGTCATTCTTTACCATTGAAGCCGAACCGTCGGTCGAGGCGTTATCGATGACGATAATTTCATAATCAACCTCACCTGCATGTTCATAGACCGAGGAAAGACAATCTCGAAGGAGCCCTTTCGTGTTCCAGTTGACTATGATGACCGATACGTCCACTTTTCGTTCACCTACCTGCCGAGATCCAATAATTCTGAAACAGTAAGTACCCGCATACCTTTTTCTGCTGCCATTGCAAGAGCCGCCCGAACGGACTCAACAACGAATTGGCTCGTATTTTCATTCGAACGATCGAAATCATGAGCTAAGGATACTGCCCCACCTGCCTTTTCTGCCAACATCGCAACTCTGCGACTGTCAGGCTTTTCCCGCCACGTATCCCCCGAATCTATTGACCAATAAACAATCGGCACTTGTCTGAGCAATAAATACAGTAGACATATAATGTTCAACTTGCCGTTAGGCGGACGAAACGGATACTTTTTTCGCATGGTTCCCAAAGCAGCGTCAATCGCTGCCCATCCTCGTTTTATATCCGACAAC
>CAZTDF010000005.1:3280-17226 GCA_964612465.1 uncultured Pirellulales bacterium | reverse complement strand
TTCATCGAAGTTTGTCGCAGCAAATATTTCGCAATCACCACTATACTGCATGTTAGAATCTCTGGTTATTTCCCAAGCTCATTTCCATTCTTTGCTATTTGTCTGATCGCATTGCTATACATTTCAAGCATCAGTCTCGCGAGCCTTCCGCGGATTACAGGCACACTCATAAAAAAAGACGACCAGGAGGATAACCGGACCAACCTATGCAAATGCAATTCCGTATCACCTTCCTACTCCATACTTGCTGTCCGGATTCTTCGCTTGTAACAAATGGCGCCATCGTCGTTTGATCCAGCCCACAGAACCTATCTTTTGCACGACATACTGCAAACCTGCATTTAAACTCCCCACAGAGCTTTGCAAGATGTTAATAATTACCGGGTACAATCTTGACGCAAAAATATAAACCGAGGTTTCCGGCCAGGATTTCGTGCCGAATCTCTCTTTATAACCAGCGCTGCCAAATCCGTAGTCAAATATCTCTACCGGAGTATTTTGGCTCAAGTCCTCAAGCACCTTAACAAACAGTATAGTTCCAGGGCTGAAATTGCTCCATTCAGGGCTATATCCGATAGCCTCAGCAAAATATATACGGCCGTAGACAATCCCAGTCTCAAATGCACAAGGCACTTGCCCGGCATAAAGGACATATGCACGCCAACCGTTCCTCTTAGCGACCTGAGTTAATATCGAACGTGTATGCGATGAATCGCTAAATCCCGCATTCAGAGCTCCCTTATACGTCATGGCCGATATCTTAGAGGCAACTTCGATAAAATGCTCCACCTGGTTAATGTTATTATAGCATTCTACTTTAAGAGGCCCACCCGCCGAGTCCTCTAACCTCCTGCTCAGCCGTTTCCACTCTTTTTTCCGCTTTCGTCTGATACTCGCATAAAACTCTTCAGCAGTCTCAGGCACATGTGTCTGCCAATGGTCTTCTACAACCGGGAAATGATCCCGGCATAAAAAGTGGGTCATTGTCCTGGACAAACGGTGCATATGTGATTCAATACGTAAATGATTCAAAAAAACAACATCCACATTTCCTCGCTTTAGTGTATCGACCAACTCCTGAACCAACCTGGAACTTATCTGGTCTGAAGGATGTCCGAGGATTCCTCCATATACAACGCTCAAGCAACGCAGCGATGGCTTGAGTATCGTCGTGTATCCTATTCGGCATGTGATCCGTCGCGTTTCAATCCGTCCTATTACCATTGCTCTCGGATTGCCGTCATAATAGAGAACAATAACATATGGTTGAACTTCTTCTTCCAGCGACTCCACAACGGAAAGATAATGATCTATATCTGAATTAAGTGCCGGCATTGATTCGCCACGCTGCATTTGCACCCATATCTCACGAATACCTTCGACCTCTTCGACGTCTCTTGCAACGACTACCTTCCATTGGTCGGAAGACGGGACCTTATATCCTTCTCTTATAATCAATTGAGAATCTCCGTCTAAAGATTTGTCATCTTTTTTTTGAAACGGCGTAGCATCGTTCTCATGCCGGGGTGAAACGAGCCTAACCAGTTAGTCAACACCTTAGGAAGGCGAAAAGCCAGTTTGAACCAATGGCTGCTTGCACCTATCCTGACGGATAAACAGGAGACCGAACATTTGCGATGAATCGAGATTGCTACTCTTCTACTCTCCTGAGCCACGCTTCTCGCCAAAAGTGAAAGCACGATCTGTCACAGCCATAGAAACCTTGGCCGTCACACATGACCCCTTCAAGTAATACTGTATTCTTGACTTTTCTATATTCTCCGGTACTTTCAAGCAGTATTCGTTCGAGCCTTTTGAAGACTTTGAACCTCCTGCCACAGAATTTCCGCATCACGGGCATCCAGTATAATCCTTTGTTCGCTCCCATCTGGTTAAGAGTTACCAAAATCTCTTCCTCAGATTTCACTTCAACCAGTTCACCCGGTTCAAGGTTCAAGACTTCATCGTATGTGGACGGCTCTTTTTGCCCTATCACACTTGATTTGTTTTTTCCCTTCATGTTGAAAACTCTCCTGGCTTTAGACACCGTAAGTCCAAACGCACGGCGCAGCCCGTTTGTCTTAACGTGCCACAGGAACTTACGTACGAGGTTTAGATGTTCAGCTTGTGAACATCCCATTAAACCGCCAAATTGACCATGGCATATCTTCTTATCACTTGACACTTAATGGCTCCTTCAAATTGTCCAACTGTTTCTGTTCGTATTTTAGCCTGCAAATTTAATATCTGTAATTTTCCCGACAAGTTTTACAAAAGAGAACTTGCAAAGCTACGTTTCAACAGTAATCTTTACGCTTGCAAATCGAGCTTCGACCAACCCGATAACTGATAATAACGCCTCAAGGGATCGGTACTCTCTAATTGGAGCGAGACGATATTCTTTTCATACGACGATACAGTGAATGCAAGCATTTTACTTTAGAACATCGCCAAATAATAAAATAGCATACGGCTAACAAACGCCCTCCAAAACCGCGACCTACCACTACCCGGTCAACTTCATAACATTTATCAGCCCAACGTCGCTTCCATTCACTGTCCCCATGGCCAAATTCACACGATAACGCACCTTCCTCACATATTTTACGAATGGTTGTCATTATTAAAACCACACCAACAGAAAGTGACGTCGCATATTTTAACTTGAATGCCGTCCATTCATAATAGTGTCTTTTATGTGCCGACAAAGCGTACGTGAATGCTATATCTTCACCGTTTATCGTTAATAACCAAATGCGCCCGAAACCAGCTTCAGCCATTTTCAATGAGAGTTTTTCATAAAATGGATTAACCAATACAGCAGCACCACGCCTCTTCAGCCAGCTTTCCTGCTGGATTAGTGCTTCACGCCTGATAAGTTCTCGGGTTATCTCACTACCAGAGTAACATTCCACTTTTACATCTCTGTCCTTGTAAAGTTTGCGTTCTTTCCTAAGCAGTTTCTGTCGCGACTGCCGTGATTTGTTATTTTTCAAGTAGTCTTCAAAAGAGCAACCAAGCTGAACATAGGGGCAGAGAACACGCGGTACTTTTCGACAAGAATATCCTCTTTGTGATAGTTTATTCAGCAAATCATTAGTTCCTGCATCCTCTGAAGATAGCTCTTCGCTACAATATAGGTCAAAAAGCTTTTGGGACGTAATTAGATCGGCAATACATTCAACCACAGAAGGATAGTCCGCATCAAGCAATAGTCCAAGATAAGAAGCTTTTCCCGTGCTTATAGGTCGGGCCACCTTAACCGTCATAAACTTGCAAAGTGCAAGGGGGATAAATCCTACAAGTTTATCACCGCTCCACGCAAGCACAAACAACGGAATTCCCGACAGTTGCCCCTCATTGATAAATATGTTCACCCATGGTCGTGACAGATACGGCGGTGCATCCACGACACGAGCAAATAGGTCATCCCAATCTTCGGCAAACTCGGAAATACCTTTTGCGCCTTTTACAACCTGCAAATTAATCTGTTGGTCCTGCTGAGAGTTCATTATCCCACCACTTTGCCTATAGAGGAAAATACCATGCGCCAGATTTACCAGCGAAAAACAATCTCATTGCGAATTCCTTTAACAGCCCTTACGCGGCTGGACGGGCCGGGGACGGCGGCGCCAGAAGTACAGCACGGGGATTGAAACACCGGCTGCAGCCAAGCAGATCAACTGTGATAAAGTAAGCTGTCCAGCGTACGGTTGGTGATTCGTATCGCCCCGCCACAGATCTATTAACGCCCGGCCAAGACCGTAGAGGATCAGAAACCATAGCAGCATCGTTCCTTGCCACCGCTCACGCTTCAAGATTTTGAAGACACCAAGAATGCCCAGAACGACCAGTATTTCGTAAATCTGTGTTGGGTGTAGTGGGATGCCTGCTGGAGTGCCTCTGGGCCCTTCAGGGAACGTAATCGCCCAAGGCAAAGAACACGCTCGGCCGTAGCAACAACCGTTAAATAAGCATCCCATTTTGGCGAAAATCCAGGGGATCGGAATTGATAGTGCAATCAGATCAAGCGCCGCCCGTCTGTTCTTGGACAACACCAACACCAGCGGCACAGATAAACAAAGATAAGCCAATAGCCCGCCCCATATCCCGCCCTTCAGGTAATGGTTAATAGAGAAAAGTGCCCAGAGGTCAAATTTTGTGTATTGAATGTCGTACAGCACCTTGGCTCCGACGACCATACCCACGGTATAGCAAACACTGACAGCGATCCAGATCAGATGTCGAAGCCCCATGCGTCTCGAAAGCAAGTAACTAATGAGAAAGTGGCTTAGAATACCCATGCCGTAAAAGACGCAAAACGTTGGAATTGGACCAAGTCGTGGCCACATTATAAATCTGCCTCTAAAGTTATATTTCCCATATACACTTTACTGAAACACTCTTGCAAGATTCAAATCTCATAATGCCACAATTTCATCTCATTTTCAACAATATCACGGAAGGTTCAACATGCCGTACCACAAAAACAAAAAAACCGAACACTTGCGTCAAGAACGTGCCATTAATCGAGAATCTCTGTTCTAAAGATTCGCCGTTTTTTCCTTGAAACCACGAAATATCCTTTTTATTTGGCGATAAGACGAGCGAAACCGCTCATTTTCCGCCAGCCGCCACACAATATAATAATATGTGGCTATCAAACATCCCCCGAGACCACGACCCGCCACCACCCTGTTAACTTTGTAGTCGTCCTCAGCCCAGAATCTTTTGTAATCAGCCTCCCCGTGCCCGATGTCTATTGACAAGATGCCGTTGCTGCATGCATAGCGTATAGTATGCATCATGAGAATTTGTCCGATTGACACCGATGATGTGTATTTCAAATTGAAAGCTCTCCAGCCGAATTGAAGTCTTTTATGGCTAACAAAAACATACTCGAAGGCTGCATCAACACCATCGATAGTCATCAACCATACATGACCAATACCGGCTTGAGCTATTTTCAATAAAAGCTTTTGATAAAAAGGCTTCTGCAATACGGCCACGCCACGTCTCTTTAACCAGCTTTGTTGCTCTATCGCCGCGATCCGAAGAAGAATTTTCGGGATCACTTCTTTGCCGACATAGTGCTCAATTTTCACATCACTACTTTCAAAAAGACGCCTTTCTCTCCGGCGTAAATTCTGCCGCGATTTTGAAGACGCCTTTTTCTGAAAGTACTCATCAAAAGAGCAGCCGAGTTGAAAATAAAAGCAGGGATTTCGAAATACCTGCCGGCGGGAATATCCCTTTTGAACCAATCCATCCAACAAATCATTAGTCGCCACGTCCTCTGAGGAGAGATCCGCACTATAATATACATCAAAAACCTTCCTGGATGTGATTATATCCGCCATATACTCAATAACAAATCGATAGTTCGGATCGAGCAATAGTCCTAAATAATAACCTTGAAGTGTACTTATTGGCATAGCGATTTTTGTGTTCAGACATTTGCGAACTTCCAGAGGAAACAACGCCACAAGCTTGGTTCCGCACCATGCAAGAATAAACAGCGGAGTCCCTTTTATTCTTCTTTCCTCGATATAAGTGCTTATCCAGGGGCGTGAGAGAAATGGCGGCGCATCAACGGCACGAGCAAACAGATCGTCCCAATGCTCATCGAACTCAGAAATACCTTCCGAGCCTTCTATAATCTGTAATTGAACATCCTGGTTTTGCTTAGAATTTATTTCGCTCACTGTTTAGTTTAAGAATATAATGAGTAATCAACTTGCATTTCCGTTATCTGGCATTGGCAAGGCACGAATTCAAGAAACCATCCGTGCCGGTTGATTTTTTAACCGAGAGGTTCTATTGGGGACCTGCCAATTGAAATTGGGGCTACATAAGGAACCGATCATTCCGAGAGAATAGTAGACCAGTGTCGACAATTGCCCGAAGAAACTAACAGACATCCATGCTACAGCAACGGAAAACAACAGACTTCCGAAAGCCCAACACAAAGATTTCATGGCTGGATGTGTCAGTCTCCGATATGTAGATATAAGATCGCGAAATGCTTTTGCAAGCACCGCACAAAGAGCTATTACGCCAAGAATACCATATCTGACCCCTTTCAGAATATACTCGTTCGTAATATCCGTAATTCCCATGCCAAGCTCGGGGCCCCAACCGGGATCCTTAGCACCATAGCCAACCAACCACCATTCGTTGAAATGTTCGATAGCAAGATCAATAAGTTTCGCCCGGTGCCAACTGGCACCGCCCAGTGGGTTCGCCCACGAAGCTATGACATGATAAAAAGGTCTGTTACTTGCAATTCCAATGAATATGCATGAGAACACCAACAATATGAACAATGGCTTTGCAAATTTCTTATGCCTTTCCATTACCAGGCAGAAAATCACCACTATCACCATAACCCACGGACCACTGGACATACTGCTCAACGCACCAAGTAAAGCTATCACTAAAATTACATAAGTCAAAGACCGCCAGTCACCTTTTTCATGACGCAAATAATATATTAGCGGCAAAAACATAGCAAAAACACCGCCGAATAAAATAGCATGGCTAAACGGCCCGACAGCCCTGGCAAATCCATAACGCCCTTCTGAAACAAACCGTGCTCCTTCCCTAACCCACGGAGAAAAACGCCACAGAGGAGCAAACGGCTGCCAGCCGGTGACAGATTCAATTACACCTAATATGGCAAGAGGAACCAGAGCAACGCTGATGCACTTTATAATGGAAATGAGTTTTGTCCTGTCGGTCACGATAAACCGGGCAGCAAGATAAGCACACCATGTATCCATCACAAAACCGCCTCGGCCTTCCAGGGTTTGTGCAAGTGGAAAGACTTGAGTTATGCAGTATGTTCCGACGAATACAACCATGCTCAATGTAACCAATGTATCTAATCGATTCCAGGTGAATTTACGCCGAATCCCATCATCGAAATAACACCTCAGAAGCAGTACGGCAACTACAAAACGACCGACTAATATGTCTATAGTGCCTATGCTCACTGCCAGATAAGCGGGATACCATAACAATCCTATAATATACGCAACCAGGGCATACTTTGGGCGCAGCGTTATGACTAATACAGAAAGAATCAGGGCAAATGCTAAAGTTACACCTTGCATTGTGATTCAAATTCCTTAATATTGATTATAGATTTTTTGGCATCCTCGGCTTTATGCAGTCTGTCCGTTTTAGCGACCGGCTTCAAAGGTCTCATCCATCCACGCAACATGATCCGTTTCAATGTTCCGCCAAGTGACCGCAGTTTCTCTATCAATGAGAGTCTCATCCAGCTTCTAAGCAGAAAAAATCCTATGTACCGCGGAACCGGAACACACATCATGCGCATCATAAACAATCGCCCCCAGAGGTGACGCCTCCTTACCAGAAGTGCCTTCTGTGATCGTGGAATCGTGTTTGGCTCGACGCGTTCAAGATTTACATAACCGGCCTTCATTGCTTCCCGCAAAATCTCTTTACCTCTTTCGGTTCTTACTACAACGAGTGACCATCCCGGCTCATTCTCTTTAATCTCTCGATACCATGGGTCACCACAGGAAATATCAGCAAACTCTCCGGTCGAATCAGGGCATATCCGGCATCTGAATTGACCGTAATTACTGAGAATATTTCCCCATGATTCCTCATAAGGCATCTGCCGTATCTGGCTGTTATCGCCTTTCATCTTGACGGTAGTAGCTCCGGGCCAGCCGCAGCCACGATACCTGATTTCCCCAACATCTTCCGGCTTGACGCCAAGGGTGCTAAGGATTTTATACGTCCCATTTGTTGCCGGAGTACCGGCACAGAAAATACTAATAGCCAGGCCGACCTTTTCACGAAGCACCGGATTAACCGCTTGTGATTTACGCAGTGCAACAACATCACAGGGTTTACCAATAAATACACTTGGGTACTGCGCTTCTTGAATCCACTCCAACTTCTCGCATGGAGCCGCAGGTGAGTATCGCGAACCTGTACGTCCCAGCAACTCAACCTTGTTTTTACTGAAAACGGCAACGTTTTCCAACGGAGCTTCCGGTCTGGCTCCTGTATGCAGGACACCTGATATATTTTGCTTTTCCAAACAGAAAAGAGCTAAAGCTGTCGCAGCACCTCCGGACGAACCGTTAAAACGTATTTGCGAGTCAGTGGCATACCCCTCCCAAACTTCCAGAACCGGTCCCCATTCGCAGCGTAGCTCAGGTATCGTCTGGCTATTGAAAGGCTGGTGAGAGATTCCGATTCCGGGACATACTCCTACGCAGGCACCACACTTTTGGCATTTTGCCGAATCGACTATCGGCCGTATCCCCTGGTCGGGTATGTCCTCCAGGGTTATAGCCTGATTGGCACATGCAGCAATACAAGCCCCACATCCTGCACAAAGCCGCCATTCAGCAACCTGGTCAACACACTGGATTTTTTTTGCTCTCATAATTTTCCAAAGGATATGTAAACTCTTCAATATCCTTCTGCAATTCCGTAATGTCCTTGTCCCACCATTTCGATGCCTTGATTTTGAGTTGCGTCTCCTCTGAAAAACGATATCTAAGAATTTTAGCAGGGTTACCGACCACAACGGCAAAATCAGGCACATCTTTTGTAACAACAGCTCCGGCCCCTATCACCGCACCATCTCCGATTCTTTTAACACTCGACAAAATGATTGCATTCTGGCCTACCCAAACATCATTTCCGATAACAAGCTCAGATTTGTGTATCAATTGTTTCTGAACATATCCAAAATAGGGGGAGAAAAAAAATGGATGCATCGATCTGTATCTCATCGGATGGTTCCCTTTTAATCTGCACACCCCCGTGGCGAACGAACAGTAGCGTCCTATTTTCGTTTTTGCTCTGAAGAGCACCGGATCGAAACAACCTCCATAGCTGTACATACCTATCTCGATGCCGTGATAGTGCAGAAATATGCGACGAAGAGTCTTCGACCGCATTTGTCCCTTTTCGAGCCTTTTGATTAAGCTCAGTATAATGTTCCTGAACTTCCCTATTTTGATAGCGTATAGTATGTATAAAAGCTTAGATAACACAGACATACAACCCAATATCTCAATCGTTGAATATGGCTAACGCATCTCTTCTAAGCAATGCATCTTATGCTTCAGGCCACAGATCCGCTAAACTACAGCATGTTCTTAGCGTCAAGCATATTCAATACGTTTGCTTTTATTTTCGGAATTACCTTATCCAAATGTGTTCTGGTTTGATCTCGCTTTTCGAAAGCAGCCTCAACTATGGAGAGTAGTTCAGCTTTTCTACTGCATCGATAAGCATCAGCCACACAATCTCCAAGCCCGATACTTTCAAAAACACCGTGAAATTTCTTACTGTACGCAATTCCAACTGCCGGTATAGACTGTGATAATGCTGCAATGCACGAGTGCATTCGTGAGCCAATAAAGAAGTCGCACAATCCTATGATATATTTGATATTGTTGTGGTTGTACTTGCCCTGCGTCAGGAATATCCTGCCGGGGTATTTCTCGCTTAGCTTCTCGTACAGTTGCCGGCACGCATTAGGATCGTCTTCAACGATTCTGCTCGGAGTCACAACATGCGGCACCAATAGAACAAGCAGCTTCTCGTCCTTCATCAAATAATCGACGACACTATTTATCAATTCACGATAGTTGGTTTTCAAGCCAAACATATTCTCCTGCGTGTAACCGCCATTGAAAAGAAGACCGCTAATATTCAAGCCAACCACGATAGAACCTTCTTTTCGCACCTTATCCAGAGACCCGACATCAATAGTCTCAGGCTCATGTGAATCCAGGACAAAAGCTACGTCCGGCATAAAACGTAACTTTCCATTCACGCTGTGATTGCCAAGAAGCTCCCGTACATATTCGATACTTTCGCTATCTCTTGCGTAAATGACACTGGCCCGCTTCAAAACGCTCTTTGCCATGAGGCGAGTGATTGACCTTGTGCAGGGTCCGTATGTTTGGGGCAACAATATCAGCTCTTTGCCAAATTGCATAACAAGCCATTTCTGCAGAAAACCAAATATCAGGAACCTTCGCAATCCATATATATCGCTGAAACTGTCACCGCCGGTAATGTCAAACATCTTATCCGTCTCAACCAGTGTCTTAACATAAGGATTGATCGCAGACAGTAAACTCCGGAACCTTCTAAAGGGCAGCAGTTTCAGCAATATGGCATTCAGCAACAACACGCAGAAATGAGAACGCAGGAACACGTTCTTGCAGAATCTCATGCGCACTATTCTTACTCGAATCTCCCGGCCTGACAGCTTCAGGCAGTGCTCACCGTCGGTCGATCCCGATCCTAATAGTACGACTTCCGCATCGGGCCATCGATTAAGAATAATCTTGATACTCGACTCTGCCAGGGCGCTTACTCCCATGTTGCCGGTATCAAACGAAGCGCCAAGCAGGCATATCTGCATGTTTTTCTTTTCTGTCTTGCTTTTTTCAGACACTCTAAATCTCGGAAAAATAAATAATCCGGCTTATCCTCGGATTTCTTCGTCATCGCAGATGGTCATTTATCACGATTCAAAATGAAAACACCTGCTGCAAATGTCGCAATGAATACTAAAGCGTTAATAGCGAGGACAAATAGGGGAGAATCCACCCTAAAGACCCAAAGTAAACCGGCAGTCATTATGATCGGCAATGCCAGCAATAGGCCGGGAACATAGGATCGCAAGTACGGGATTAAATTCAGATCAATTACTTTTCGGGCCTTTAAGACCTGCATAAACAAAACAACTGTATGACTCAGAACGTTAACAACAGCAACTCCCAAAGGCCCAAAACGAACGGCTGCCGGGTACATAAGCCCAATAATAAGCAAGGCACGAATTACCGCAAAACGACGCTGTAAATGAGGTTTGCCAATAGCCAGGTAAATCCCTGCTAAACTCACAGCTTGATTTCTAACCACAATTTGCAGGCACAAAACAGCAAACGGAATAGCCATAGCGACATATTTGGTACCATAAGCTAATAACAGCAGTTCACTCGCACAACAAGCCATGAAAGCAGCTAATGGTATAACACAAAAAGCGGTCCACTGAGTAGTACGCAGAACACCCCGACAGAGAGCATTATTGTCATCCTGCTTTTCAGAAAAGGCGGGAAGCACAACAGGGGCGATTGTTCTTATATACAAGTCAATCGGAATGTACCCAAGCAGAGCGGCATAACTATATAAGCCTAACTGATCCTCAGATATTACCTTGCCAAGTATCAGGATCGGTGCGTAAAAACTAACCGCCGTCAATATCGGCAAACCGAACATTCTGCGAGCATATTTCATCAACTCAACCAGACTGCTTCTGTCAATTTCAAATCTTGGCATGAATGGCACCAGTATGAAAGAAACAATGCATAATATTGCCATTTCTATAACAAAACCGATAACCAGTGCCCAAACATTCCGCATTACGAAAGCCAGGCCGATTGATATAATCGCGCCTACAATGGCGCTGCCCTGAATAAGGAATACCGCCCTGCCAAATTTATATTCTTTTTCAAGAACGGCAGCACGAGGGCTGACAAAACCCCTTAACGCTATAGCGATAAAAGCAACCCGCAGCAATTGCAACAATTCAGGATTATCATAGAACGAACTGATCCATGGCGCCGAAACAAACGCGATCCCGAAAAGACACAACGCGCGAGTGACCTGCATCCACCAGGCAACATTTAAATAACGAGTATTTGCACCTTGCTTGTTCTGGATTATCGATTGCTTTACACCCACCTCGGTGAGAGCTTCAAAAGCCATTGAAAAGCCCATAACAATGGCCATTATTCCGATTTGATTCGGCGCCAGAATGCGAGCAAGAATCATGCTCCGTATAAATCTCATACTCCGCCCGGCAATCGTTCCGACGCTTAAAGCTACCACGGCACGGGCACTCTTGGCCTTAATATCCGTACCTTTCATCTGGCCGATTCTATTCGAGATTGTCTTGCGTATTGCCCCTGGTGATAACATATAGCTGGATGCTTCTGTCACGCTTTCTCTCTGATTTTAGAGTAAATACATCCTTATAAAATTACGAAACAAACCAAACAAGTAGCTCATAGTCTGAAAGCAGCCTGAACAATAACGACTGGAACGAGCCGCCGTTGCTTGAACTGCCATATACAATTCAGATCGAAAAGAAACACTCATTTTTCAATGCTGTAGCGCGTTTTCGTCACTGACACACCCCACGGAAAAAGAAAACTTGCAGACCCTGGACTTCGACTAAACTTAAAAAGATATTCGTGCATGAACTTGTGTAAAATCTTGAAGCGTACTGGAATTCTGAGTTTCCTTGGGATTACATCCAGCATAACTGAAGTCAAATACAGGCATGTCATGAAGTCATAATACAATTGCTTGATTATATTTCGGCGTCTCTTATGTTTCTTATAATATTGCAAAAAGGATTGAGCGGATGCAGAAGTCATCTTACTAAGAGTATTGTTCTTACTGCCTGCAAACACCACCTGGATGGCGTTCTTTTTCTGTCCAAATGCATCCCGAGGTACACCTCTTTCCTCTAAGACTCTTCTGGGGATAGGACGATTATAACCACTGTCGAGCACCCACGGCCTCATTTCTCCGGAATACGAAATCTTATTTATGGTACGCATACTACAAGCACCCATATAAGGCACCGGAGCATGAATAAATCCTATACGCAGACGGGACTCGTAAAGTGAAGCTCCACTTAGCCCCCCCCACTTTAAATCAGAACTCACCTTACCCTTTTCCAGGGCCCAAACTACGTCACCATGGTGTCCCGTTAAAACAACTCGTTGCTGAATGTCATCTTCAAATATAACTGTCGGATCATAGCACAAGTTTCCAGATGCACTACTTTCAGCTTCTAACATGTCTGTTTCTTCTTCTAAATAATCCCGACTATCTCGTACAAAAATATTTTTATAGCCGAGCTTCCTGGCAATTGCTTCACCACTGTCTTCACGATAATATCTGTCATGGCGATACTTCCCGAAGTACTGGACCTTTGGACCTCTGGCGTTTCTGATGGTAAGCACTTCCGAACAACCGGCCTCTCGAGCTATGGCGGCGACACATGAAGAATCATACCCGCTTGAAGCAGTCGCAAGCAATGAGTACTGTCTGGAGCGATGCTTCGACAGAGAATTCTGAGCTATTTCGCGGAGGGTAGAACTAAGAAAAGTTGTGTAATCGGTAAAATCCGAGAAGTCACGCACGGGCTGTTTCGGAATTATTATTATGTTTAGTTCATTGTCAACTTCGATATTGCAGTGGCAATAAGTTGTTATTTTCCGCCCACCTTTTAATGGAAATGATTTTACAGCTTTCCTGAAACCATGTGTTATTGAATCGTAATCCGCCTGGTAAGCTATGTATCCGGGATTTAACTCGCTCTTTGAGAGTGATAACGCAAAAGATAAAGAGTTGGAAATACAAATAGAGTCGTCCTGACGTATGGCAAACAGCCGTTCTAAAATATGTGTTGCTGCCGAAAAAACAGCCTTTTGACTTAGCGCTTTGCCCCCGGATCCCATAAATACAGTAGCTTTCTCGAAATCTTTATCCTCGAAGGGCGAATTCCAGGCTCCTTCCACAAAGCAATGTCCATCTGTCTCAATCCAAGGCCCACAATAGACATCAATAGTCTCAGCGTTCTTGTTTACCTGAGCAGCCCACGACAGCCTTGGTAAGTTATCCAATTTGATAAAATTAAAATTCACTTATGCTTCTTTTCCGATCTTAAGTCTATAGGGCCGGTTCTACTTACCTCAATTCACGAATCCTGGGTGAAAACAACCGAGTAATAATGTTCCTATTATCGTACCGGCTGATAAGATTCAGACAAATGTCTGCGCTAAGCTTGTCTTCTGTTTTTTTCTAAGCGCTGAATCAACGATTGACATGATTACGACTCTGGAATCGCTTCACGATTCTCC
>CAZTDF010000005.1:0-3180 GCA_964612465.1 uncultured Pirellulales bacterium | reverse complement strand
GCAACCAAAGAGCCGAGTAAAGACTGACCAAATCGAGGATTGAAATCAAGGATTTTAACCGATCCGTCATTAGAACCAACAAGAAAGTCAATATTTGCAATCCCGTCCCATTTCATGGTTGAAATAAGCCGCTTAGTCAGCTCGATGACTTCCTCATTATTCACGTACTCCATGGCTCTCGCTGAAAAATAAAGCCGCTTGGTACTCGTCAGGAGAGTCTTCCACAAAGTGTAAGATATAATCTGTCCACCCTGACTATAGAGCCCCAGACAAAACACTACTCCAGGTATATAGCTTTGCAGCATGTATTGGTAACCTTTGATTATGCGCTCGTTGTTCCACGAATCAGCTAAATCAGAAGGCTCCTTTACTTTTACAATGCCGTAACCACCATCGAGCAAGGTTGGTTTAAGCAGCGCAGGATACTCGACGGAATCAGGATCCAACAAAGCGATAGATGTCTCGCCCGCTTTTCCAATTAAAACCGACGCAGGTACCGGAAAACCATTTTCTGCGGCAAAACACTGAAATGACCATTTGTCCTTAGATATCGAAATAAGATCGGAATCTGCAATTGGTGGAATAGCGACAAACTCTGAGACAGCTTTTCGGTTTCGTGCCACAAACTCTACACCCTTCTCAGTCACAGGCAATACAACATCAATCCGCAGACTCCGAACTATACTTCTTATCACTCGAATCCAATCATCATCGTTTTCGCTTTTATGGCAGTGGTAGCTTGAGCAGTAACGACTGAATCGAGCCAGCGGAAATCTGGCCTTTGCGAGAACATGAGTTGTTATTCCCGACACATGGCTCAAACAACGTAGTACCTTAACTGCTTCCCATGTCTCACCGTCAGGGATCAATACTGATATAAAACTTATCTTAGCTGAGATATCCATTCACGCTCTGAAAAGCCGATTTATTCTAAAACAAAAAACAGAGTTGAAATTTTAATTGTAGACTGCGCGACAGAAATTATTGGAACACAATGACGTTTTACCGATGGAACTTCTGAAGCTCTTATTCGTATGATCAAAAAGCCGGTATTATTTGATTCCGGACGCACTTCGTCCCCGTGGGGCGCATCGACAAATCAACATAACCCTATTTAATACATGCTCTTATGTAGCTCTTATCAAAACCGATTCTCACCGGCAATATCTCAATCTATTTATTCACATCGCTCGAAGTTCCAACATACTCAATTGCTCTGACTTTCCCATTTTCGTCAGGGAAATAATCGAGTACCCGCTCAGTAATGTCCCTCGCCGCTGATCGGACCGAATTCTCAAACAACGAGCTTATCTGGACCTGTGTCACGTAGCGAGCCGGATTACCGTTAATATTTGGTGTTCTCCAACCCACACCGGAAAAGACTCTTTCGTCTGATGTAAGCTGGCCATTAACAATGTAGAAATTCAAAACCACAGTCTCTTCTGTTTCCGGAGATGGCCTGCGGAAGCGATGTAGTAAACAAGGGATTTCTCTACCGGTACTGGAAGTCACTTTTGTCAACTCAGTGCTTTCACGCACCCACCCGCCGGCAACATAACAAATCTGAGGTCGGTGACCCATCATTGTTCGAGGGTGAGCAGTATAAGCAATGTAAACATTGGCCCACTGGTTGCTCAATTTATTAATAAATAAACGGTTTAGAAAGGCGTCATTTCCTGCTGCACGTTGAATATTCGGCGGAATTGGCATGTCTTTACCGGCCCAAAGACCTATCTGTTTAGGGAAAGCACTTAGCGGCACAGGCAATTCAACAGGAGTATCAACAATAAGTTTCAAACGATATGCCAGAACACGATATGTGACGCCGGAGCATACCAAAAGCAAAACAGCCAAAATCCAAACCCAAAATATCGGCATTTTGCCCGTTCTGAAAGGTATCGAAGAGAATACTCCTACCCCTTTAGCCAAACGCTTACGTCTAATCGGATACATCAAAAGATATAGCTCCAAAGTAGTAGCTGAAATCAACAATCCTTCCTTGAGCCGCAGCAGAATAACCATCTGTGCAGCAAACATGAGAGTACCTCCTCCGTGAAGGTACCAACCTTAAACATATTCATTTTACGTTGCTAATCGGCGTTTTGTCAAGTCTCCATCGCCTAAATAGTTATAAGCTTCTGCGAAATAGCCGCCCAGCTTAACACCATGACAATAACTCATCAATATCAGCAACATTTACACGTCAGTATTCTCTTGCCTGACAAGCACTTATGGGCTTATCGACTGCTGCAAAAAAGACGAGTTTCCCAAATATTATATTCCTGACTCCAATTTTTCAGCACTCTCTAATTTAGTGAAAATTATCAAGACTTATGTACATATTCCGATAACATTTTAAGAAACAAATAAGCCGAAATCTGTGAATATCCCCTCAATATGCCTTGCGATGCAAAACTATGCAGTTAAGGGTTTTACAGGCCGTTTTACAATATAAACGGACGCCCTATGGCGATTTTACAGCGAATTGGAAATTGATAAGAGAAACCTCTGAGCTTATAATCGACAGTAGCAACGAAACTATAATAAACCTGTTGCCGGTTTTATGTGATAAATGCCGAAAATAAAGAAAATATATACGGTCAGCCAGATCAATTCGCTGATTAAGATAGCTATCGAGGAAAAACTGCCTCCTCGGCTGATCGTCAGAGGCGAAATAAGCGACTTCAAACATCATACCAGCGGGCATTGTTATTTCTCGCTGAAAGACGAAGGTGCCGTGCTGCCATGCGTGATGTGGGCGAGCAAGTTTAAGAATGTCAAGTTCTCGCCCGAAGATGGATTGGAGGTTCTAAGCACTGGCCATATCGACGTTTACGCCCCTGGCGGCAAGTATCAACTTTATGTCGATAAACTCGAGCCGGCCGGCGTCGGAGCCCTTCAAATGGCCTTCGAGCAAATGGTCGCAAAGCTCCGCCAGGAGGGACTGTTCGATGAGGCACACAAGAAAGCTCTGCCCCTTTATTCTATGCGAATTGGCATATTGACCAGCGAATCGGGAGCGGCACTGCACGATATCACCGACAGCATTCACAGCCGGTGGCCGTGCGCAAAACTGTTTTTGTATCCCGTGCCGGTACAGGGAGAAGGCTCGGCGGCAAAAATCGCCGCTGCACTGCGGGACATAAACAGGCGCAACCAAAAACTCGAACTGGACGTTCT
>CAZTDF010000004.1:10086-52036 GCA_964612465.1 uncultured Pirellulales bacterium | reverse complement strand
AGTTTTCGTTTTCCGCAATAGATACTATATAGCCGTTTTTATTAACTTTCCAGAGATTATTAAAACCGAGCCAACTCTTCCAGCACCGATACGTGCTCTGGAAATTGGCTTTGATTGGCTTTGAATTGGCTTTGTTTTCTCGCCAACTCCAATCCCAATAATCACCATAAGTCATTGCTTTTGCTGACATTACAACATTTCGCCCCTTCCAGAATTGGGTTTGTTTTTTCAAATCGCCTTACCGGGAAACCGCTGATTTCGCTGATTATGCGGAAGAAAAGAAAAAATCGTAAATCGTAAATCGAAAATCGTAAATGTCAGGATTCTTCATTCTCCATTCTACATTCATTATACGATAAACGAATTTGTTGTGTATTATACTAAATTTCTGCCGAACATCAAGCATATTCTAAATAAATCTCCGTGAGACGGCACTCTTTTCTCATCTATATTGCCTTGTGGCTTATGACCAGAATGGCCGGGGTGATTGTGAGCGAGAAGGATTTGCCGGGAACATGAACATTATCCATCTTTGAAAACGACAAGAGCACAATGGAGAATCGATCATGCCGCTTAACGGATCACCATTTGGATTAAAGGAAAAACACGGATTTTTTCAACAGCCCCACTGTCCCGAGTTTTCAATTTCTGTCTATTTCTTATGCTCGTCTATCAGTTTTGATATTCTTTTATCATATTCCGGATTATTAACGTATCCATCATCGTAATACCATAATCCGGTAAGAAGTTCTCTGTCACCATATTTGAAATATCGATCTGGCTCTTTGTAATCTTCCGGGTAGATCCGCACCCCAAAATGGTCCATACCCCCATGCATCTCCAGCGTCACATAGCCGTCATAACTTATGAGACAGCCACATTTAAGGTCCCGGATGGCTTGCGGAATCTGTACTCCTTCCGGTACACCGAATTCGCCGAGAATTCTCGGCCCACCAGGACGTGGATTCAGACGATCTTTGGGAACCTGGCTCAGGATTTCTCTGCCTGCATTCAACAACGCCTGATGGTCTGTATTGCACAGCAGTAGCACACGACGGCGTTGTGCCTGACGTATCCCATGATCCCAAAGAATTTCAAGTACGAAAGTACTCCGGCTCAAAAACAAAAAGTAGTAAACAACCAGACCAAGGAGCATTATGGGGACTACAATCCCAAGAGCTATTTTCCATTGCTTCTTCATCATGATATCCTTTTCAATATCCACAGCCACTCTCAAAGCGTACAAGTATAGATAGCATCTAATCTATATTATACTACGTCAAGTCTATCTTTACGGGTTTTAATAGGGACGAACCTTATCACTCATTGTGACAGAGACCATCGAGTTGCTTGAAAGCCTATTATAGTAGTTACTGCCGAGCCGGCTACCATCAATCAAAGTCGTAAAGCTTCTGGCCATTTTGGATTGCCTTGCGATTGCGTGCTTCGGCCTGTTGACGCATTGTATAATTTTTTTGACGCTGTTGATCGACAGCGCATGCCTCGAAGCCCGGCATGTCCGCCCGCGGACGCTGCTGCAACATTCGTTTGCCGGATTCGATTATTGCCAATGCTTCGACATACGCGGGATGGTTTGTGTCCTCGAAATTGGCTAAGCAAGGGCTCAGCCATGGACGGTCGAAGCTCACTTGCGGCCCAGTATTTGTATTGTGAGCAGCCAGCTTTGTGAAAGGCACACCCGTCAACTCGGTGAGACGTTTGAGCTGTTTGTCGTCGAGTGGACATCGGCCCGCCAGATTATTCGGATAGGCACAGTCGTAGCGAGGATAATACGTTGCATTGAGATCGATCCAGGTTACGATACGCTCGAATTCGTCACTACTGAGTTTTATGTCATAATGTCCTTCTCGAATAACTTCGACAAGCTTACTCGCATGAGAACCCCATGAATAGGGCTGCTGGATATCGGATGGCCCGGCGCCAATGGCATTGATATACTTCTTTCGCCACAACTCGTTATATGAAGCATTAAAAGTGTTAGTACGGTCGCCTGCCAGAATGAGCTTACTCTCGGCCTCCTGGCCGAAGTCATGGCAGCTAACACAATGCTTATCGAAAACAGGCTGCACTTCGCTTGCGTAGTTGAACAAACGCGCTTCTCCCTTCCAACCATTAAGTTTGCTCGGCTGACGCTTGAGAGCTATCGGTATTTTTTCGCTAAACTGTTTCGGGCTCTGGCGGCGATTTTCATGGCATCCGACACAACCTGTCACCTCGCCGGACTGGACAATTGTCCCGCTTCGCATGGACTGTACCATCATCTTATTCGCATTGAGAAGCTGGAAAAAGATGAATTTATCAGAAGGCACTTCGAAATAAGCAGAGCCGTCTTCGGCCACCGGCACTGTGCCGAGAACACGCTTGTTCTCGAAACTATGCCAGTTCAGAGCCGGACAATGCACGCCCTGCCCGCCCCACTGTGCATGTGTCCAGAAACGCTTTTCAGGCGATTCGACCACACGCAGATATTTCACGATGCCGGGCTGCACCCCCTCCATGTGTGTCCCCTCATAAACGTTTAGAATGTACAAATACCCGCTGCGGTTCTTGAAGTCCCGGCGTAATGGGACGGTCATCGGCCTTTGTCTCTCGCCCATCGGTATGGGATCAAAACAACCAGGCTGCTCGACATGCAGCAAAATCTCGTTACCAAAAATATCGAGCAGGTAAATCCCCATCTGCTCGCCCCGACCGGTCATCCGCGAACAGAGAAAATACTTATCGCTCAGCGGATAAGGATCTTCATACTTAGGATTCACATTTTTGAATTTGTCAAATCCATAGACATCCGGCCTGGGACCTGCTTCAGTCACAAGGTTGACGGCATCCGCAGCCCATGTGCGGACGACCGGCTTTCTGCCGTCGATGCCCAAACGCCGATCAATAATAGCAAGCGCTCCCCACGGGCGGTCATGGCAGGAGCCGAAAATACACATAACTTTCTCTGTGCCCGGGATGGGCCGGGCATCGATCACACCCCCGGGAGACCAAGTATTGTTGCCCCAGTAAACCGACTGGTTTGTGCCGTCCGGATTCACCGTCCAGAGCCCCTGGGCATCCCCGAAATTGCGATCCACATACTCCCAGCGATCGTAGAGTATTCGGCCGTCCGGCATAAGCGCGGCATGCCCCTCGTGCAGTGTGCTCTTTCCAATCTGATGGATGTTAGCTCCATCGGCATCCATCCGAAAAAGGTTGCCCATAATGTGACGGTTACACATACAATATTTCGGCTCACGCGTCGAAGAGAAAACGATGCTGTCATCCGGCAGGTACAATGGATCAAAATCCGCCACGCCCGGCGCGGAGGTCAACTGCTTTAGACCTGTGCCATCGGCATTAATCTGGTAAATGTGGTAATCATCATTGATATTCTTCCTCATGGAAAAGACTATTTTTCCGCCCTCAAAATGAACTTCCGAATCGCGCAGAAGACCCTGGGACGTTTCGACTAAAGTTATTATTTCACCGCCTTGAGCAAAATCTATCGTTTTCAGTGCACCGCCGCCGCGAAAGCTATTTGTGTTGATCTCTCCGGTCTTGAAGATTGTGGCGGTATTGTGATGGTCGCTCTTGTACTGCTGCCGCACGACAAAGAGAATCGGCCGGCCGCTGACCAGCGGGTTGGCAATGAGCGCTTCGCGCCGGAGCAATTCGAACTGAGCCTGATTTCCCCGCCGTTCGATATCACGCAGCTTCGTTAGATATTCTCCGCCGTTAGGATATTTGTCGCCGAAGGTCCTCGTCAGGTCTTCTATCACCGCAGTCAAAGCCGTGGCTTCTTCGGCAGCGACTTGAGCTTTGCCGGCAGCCGGCCGGCCCAGCAAAAAAACCGCTAAAACAATCGCAAATACGCCTCGAATACCAACCGGCATCTTTCACCTCAACAGCAGTTCATCAATATCGTAAGACTTATCTTCCACACAGGATACCAAATCAACGTGCATATTTTAAGTCTTTTTAGCCGACAAATTCGCAGGGTGGGACCTACCCTGAACAAAATTGAAGGGACAGGTTTACTATTGACTACTGATTCCCGAATTAGTAAAATAGAAAGATTGTTCTTAAGGAGAAATAGTGATGAAGATAAATCTCAGAACTGTGCTATTGCTGGTCGGCGTATCTTTGATTGTATCCGGTTCCTATGCTTTGGCCCATACCGATGTTACAGCAGAACAAGCACGAGAGCTCATTGATTCTACGGATGATCTGATTGTTATCGACGTCCGGGAACCATCCGAATACTCTGGTACCGGAGGACACATTCCGGGAGCACTGAACTACCCGTGGAATTCAGGAGTGCTACAGACCCGATATGAAGAGCTGCCCACGGATGGTCTGGTCTTAATGGTGTGCGCCAGCGGATCTCGAAGCAATCGGGCCGCCAACTTCCTGGATTCAATGGGCTTCTCTATGGTCTATGACATGCTGGGAGGCATGAGGGGCTGGATATGGGAAACCGTTACTGGTAATGATGCCGACAGTAAATACGGCGGCGGTACGGGAGAGCCTAATGACCCCTACCAGATCGCTACGGCAGAAGACCTGATGCTGCTCGGCGAGAATCCCGAAGATTACGACAAGCACTTCATCCTGACCGCTGACATTGACCTGGATCCTAACCTGCCCGACCGAAAGATCTTCGACAAAGCCGTCATCGCATCCGAACATACATTTGATGATCCAGAGTCTTTTGGAGGCACGTCTTTCTCTGGACACTTTGACGGCAATCGTTATGTGATCAGCAATCTCCAGATACAAGGCAGCAGATACCTCGGTCTGTTCGGACGATTAGAAATTGGAGCGGTGATTTCCAATCTTGGCCTGGAAGCAGTAGATGTTAATGGAACCGATTGTTATATTGGCGGACTCGTGGGTTACAACTTGGGTAGCGAAATCGATGAATGTTACAGTTCCGGCTCGATCAATGGAGGCTCAGAAACTGGTGGACTTGCAGGATACAATTCTTCTAACGGCAGTATCCGGTCAAGCTACAGCAACAGCATGATTAGGGCAGAATGGTCTGATGTCGGAGGATTGGTGGGATTGAATTTCGGCGGCATCTGGTCGAGCCACAGCACCAGTACGGTCAGTGGGGCTTCCTCCTTTTATGTAGGCGGCCTCGTGGGCTCGAATTACGGCAATATCACCGATAGCTACAGCACCGGAACGGTTACTGGATATGGTAGAGTTGGCGGTCTCGTCGGGGGTAATCTCGTAGGTCCTCCTCTTGGAAGGAATGTAGGTAGTAAATACGATAGCTCCATTACTGCAAGCTACAGCACCAGTACAGTCATTGGAGATAACTGGTATGTTGGCGGCCTTGTGGGTGAAAACGAAGGCTTAGTCACTGCAAGCTACAGTACCGGTACGGTCAGTGGAGATCTGTTTGTCGGCGGATTGGTGGGAAGAGGATTTCCAAGTCGAGTTACCAACTGCTTTTGGGACATGGAAACGTCAGATCAAGTTACGAGTGACGGTGGAACAGGTAAGAGTACCGCCGAAATGCAAACCGCCGGCACCTTTCTCGAAGCCGGCTGGGATTTTGTGGGCGAGACGGAGAACGGCACTGAGGATATCTGGAGTATCTGTGAGGGGACGAATTATCCGCGTTTTGTCTGGCAAATCGCAGCAGGCGATTTTGTCTGTCCGGACGGCATCACGATAGCCGACTTTTCGTTTTTCATGGAGCACTGGCTGGATGACAACTGCGATTTAAGCAATGGTTATTGTCAGGGAACAGACCTTGATCAGTCCGGCACAGTCGATGTAAACGACCTGGAAATCTTTTTTGAAAACTGGCCGGATGAGCGATGAGTCCATCAGCGGTTTCATAATATAATACTGATGAATTTTGTTAAATCTAAGGCTTCACGGCCGGTTCGCTATTTTCCGCACACAAAAACAAACGTGTCACTCGATTTCCAGGACGACCACGGATTTTGCCGGCAGCTTCACGGTCAGCATACCGTCGCTGAGCGAGAAACCATCAAAGACAGCAGGCTTTACGACTTCCGGCTTATCAAAGGTGTTATGCGCGGTCATATCATTGGCGGTGAGTACACGGCCGGAAACCTTTGCCGGTTCGACTCCCGGAAGCTTGCAGGCGACATCAGCCGGGTTCACGGGATCCAGATTGCAAAGGGTTATGTGGATTTTCCCGGATTTGTCTTTTGACGCTGATACATCGATCGCCGGAACTTTTTCATTCCCAAACTGATAATCGGCACACTCCAAATCCATCGGCAGCATCGTCGCATCATGATGGACCTTGTACATCTCGAACACGTGATAGGTCGGCGTAAGAATCATCTTTTCGCCCTTTGTGAGAATCATCGCCTGCAAAACATTGTTGGTCTGAGCAATGTTTGCCATCTTGACACGCCTGGAGTGTTTATTGAAAGCGTTGAGGAAAATCCCGCACGAAACCGCATCGCGAAGCGTGTTCTGCTGGTACAGGAAGCCCGGATTGGTGCCGGGCTCGGCGTCCCACCACGTGCCCCACTCATCTACGTACAAGTCAATACGTCCGCGAGGATCGATCTTATCCATGATCTCGATATTATTTTCCAGCAGCGGATAAATCGTCAGCGTGTTCTTCATCAGTGCAAACCATTCCTTATCGTCGAATTTAGTCGCGCTGCCCTTTCGCGTCCAGTTGCCAGACCCTCGGACATAGTGATGCAGACTGATTGCGCCCATGTTCCGTCGAGCCCGCTCCAACACGACGGTGATCCAGTGATAGTTTATGCTGCCGGGACCGCATGCCACCTTGACAATCCGGTTGCCGGAGTAACTGCGAACATAGGTCTGGAAGCGATTATAAAGATCGGCGTAATATTCGGCGGTCATGTTGCCGCCACAGCCCCAGTTTTCGTTACCCACACCGAAGTATTTCACACGCCAGGGCTTGTCACGGCCGTTGGCCCGGCGAAGATTAGCCATTTCGCTGTCGCCGCCGAACGTCATGTACTCGACCCAGTCCTGCATCTCTTCGACTGTCCCGGACCCGACGTTACCCGCAATGTACGCCTCGCATCCGAGTTGTTCGCACAAATCCAGAAATTCATGGGTGCCGAAAGCATTGGTCTCTTTGACCATGCCCCAGTGCGTATTGACCATCGCAGGCCGGCTTTCCCTCGGGCCGATTCCTTCTTTCCAGTGATACTCGTCGGCGAAGCAACCACCCGGCCAGCGCAGCACCGGAATCTGAATTTTTTTGAGCGCCTCGACCACATCGTTGCGAATTCCCCGCGTGTTCGGAATCGATGAATCCTCGCCGACCCAAAAGCCCTCGTAGATACATCTGCCGAGATGCTCGGAAAAATGACCGTAAATGTCCCTGCTGATTGTTTCGGTGCCCTTGTCGGCATGAATTACCAGCCTGTTAGTGCGGGCTTCTTCTCCCTTGGCACTCTCCGCGGTTGAAGCCAAAACATAGCCGGCTATCAAAGCGACGGCAAAAAAGACAAGAATTCTCTTGGCAGGCACAACTCCGAACTTCAATTTCTTCAGCTCACTGTACTTCATTTTCATAACCTTTCTACAAGCTTATCGGTTTGTGATATATATTGTAGTTTTTTCATAAAAATCAGTAGCGTAAAATATATATATTTTAATCCATATTTTCAGAGAAAAAACCGGACTAATTTCCCGGCTTATTTATATTAATCGGTATGCTCTTATCGATGGAGCGGATATGAAGATCATGCTGTGGAAATGCGATTTCGATACCGGCCTTCCGGAACTCTGTGTCGATCGCACAGTTGATCTGATGCCAAACGGGAATCCATTTTTCCATTCCGGAGATATACAATCGCAGATCGAAGCTCAGGCTGTTGTCCCCGAATCCTCTGAAAATAACCATGGGTTTTGGGTCCACCAGGACCATTGGATTAGCTGCGGCCACTTCATAGAGAATTTTCTCGGCTTTGACGATATCCGAGCCATAGGCGATACCCACGGAGAATTCCTGTCGCAGGACGTTGTCCGACAAGGTCCAGTTAATAAGGTGTCCCGTGATGAACTCCTTGTTGGGCACGATAAGCTCGCGTTGGTCCCACCTGCGAATGGTAGTCGCCCGGATTCTGATCTTCGAAACTTTTCCCGTCACTTCACCGATTGTAACCACATCATCGACGCGGATTGGCTGTTCGAAAAGGATGATCAGACCGCTGACGAAATTGGCAAAGATTTCCTGCAGTCCGAAGCCAAGCCCGACGGTCATAGCGGCGATTAGCCACTGGACTTTCGACCAGCCGATTCCGATCTTACTGAAGGCCAGTACTGTGCCGACGATGGCCAGCGTATAGCGGAATAGCGTAATGATGGCGAAGCGGATGCCGCGGTCAAGCGGAAGCCACCTTAAGATGACGATTTCCAGCAAACCGGGGACATTTCGGGTAACAATTACGGTTAACACAACTATGACAAGAGCCATCGCCAGAGATCCAAGAGTTACCGTATAATCGGCGCCCATTTTCCACAGTTCAATTTTAGCCAGAGCGCCCAGTGCCGGCAGGACATCATTCCAAACGTACCACATTCCACCCAACGGAACCAGAAGCGTCAACGCATCGATGAGCCGCCGCGTTTGCCTCGATATCTGAAAGATCGTCGTTTCGTCGTCTTTGGGCTTGTTCTGCGGCGACTCTTCCAAAAAAGCAGATTCTCCCTGCTCTTGAGTCTCCTGCTCGGCTGCATCACGTTTCTGACGCTCAAGCAGAGCAAGTCTGCGTTGAGCAACCATCAGCCAGCGAACGAACATAGCTCTGACCAGGATTGTCAGCAAAATCAGTATGATTGTGATTATCAGCTTCTCATAAAGATGCCGAGTCGCATAGAAATAGCCCATGCCGGCCAGCACTGCAAATATCACCGGCAGGATGAAGCTCAGCGGATACCAGATGTAACGCAGGCGTTCCAGCCAGCCGCCCCGCCCCTGCTTGAGGTAGGGGCCAATCAATGGCCCGGTTGGACGCAGCAGCAGCATTTGCAGCAACGCCAGCAAAATCAAGTGCGCCATAAAGAACAGACGGCCTGCTGAGTTATACCACAGTTCATCCTTCTGCTGCGTTTGCATGATATGGACGATCAATGTGATCGGAATTATTAGTACGAGGTACCAACCGAGCAGCCGTCGGAGGAAAGATAGCGGCTCCTGACGCATCCGCAAATGGTCATGAGCCAGACCTCGGGGTATAACACAGTACCGAAGGAAATTTAGCGTGAAAACAACCGGCACAAGCGCCAGTAAACCTGAAGCGAGCGCCAGCGAGAAGTCATTGACCGGTGCGGCCGCGCTAAGACGCCACCACAACAGGAACAAGACGACCGGCCACGTCCCCGCCAGAAAAACCGTCAGTATCAGTGTCTTGAACGTATGCAGGAAACTGTCGGTCTGTACCTGACGGACTTTTTCGCTGAGAGCCTCGATAGCTCCGTGCGCTTTCGGATGAAGCACTATCAAAGAAACGACAACCAGCAGAGATGCCAAATATACTGAGACGCTACTATTGAAATCCGCCCACAGAACAGCCGCTACCTGGCGCCAGTTGCCGGCGGAAAACAACCAACCCAAAGCGGAGACGCTCTCGCGAAGGTCGGATAAACGCAACGGCAGGCTGCTCTTGACCCAAAGAATGTTCGCATCGATGAAGTCCGCATACTCCCGGACCGTGGTCACGTACTCGCGCTCCCTGGCGTCGAGATTCGCCAGCTTCGCAGAATAGTCCCCATACAGATCGGCAATCGCCCTGAGCGTCTTACGCTGGCTCTCGAAGTAAATGGTTGCCTGTTTCCGGATGGCCTCGCGCTTCTCATCGCCGACAGTAGAATCGAGCTGGGCAAGAATTGCTTCCATCTCATCTGTGAGATCGCTTAGTTCCAACCATTTCTTATCCTGCTCCATTTCATGGAACTGAGACAGCGAGATCTCCGCAGGCCGGCCTCGTATCTTCCGCAGGTTATGGCTTATGCTGGGCAGCTTCTCGCGCTGTCCCAGCAGAACCATTCCCATAGTATCCGTGACTCTCCCGGCCGTCTCGACTTTGGCACGCAAATCAGTAAAGCTCTTTTTCTCCGCGGCAAGCTTTGCGTCAATCTCTTCGGAATATTTCGTAACAGCCTGCACATCGGTCACCAGCTTGGTCTGGATTCCCGCGAGCTTAGCGTTTTCTTCGGCAATCTTTTTAATTGCGGGATCATCGAATTTTGTTTCTTCTTGGGCGCGAATAGCTTCTTTCTTGGCAGCTTCGGCCTCTTTTAGCCGCAAGGCGCCGGCCTTTTGCTGCCAGAATTCGACCACCTTTTCCGCCGCCGCCAATTGCCGGGCAGCCAAATCTCTTCGTGCCGCAAGCAGGTCACTGGCAGCGTCATAAAACAGCAGCTCCTCGGTGTTGGCGGCTATCTGACTGTCCAGGGTGCGCTGCTGAGTAAACAGCAGTATTCGATTGGCCTGCGTTTGTTCGGTTATTTGGCCTTCCGCCTCGGGAGTCGCAAGTTTGGCCGTGACCTCCTCAAGTTTTTGCTTGGCGGTGTTCGATTCCTCAGGGATTTTGGTACGCCGCTCGGCGCGTCTCTTCGGCTCGCTTTCCCAGGTGTCAACGTTTTTCCTGGCTTCTTCAAGGGCTAATCTTGCCGCTGTAAGAGCTTGTTCAGCTTGTGTTAGAGTGGTCTCAGGCGGCGCCTCGGGATGAGTAATGGCCGTCTGCCCGGCGAGTAGCTCTTTGGTCTTGGCCAGAGTCTCCGGCGCATCTTGCCTCGCCTGACTATATTGCTGTTTCCTGGCTTCATAATCTGTTGCTGTTTTCAGTTGAGTGATTGCCTTATCGTACACCTCAGCAATTTTAGCTTTTACCTCGTCGCTCAATTCCTGCGATTCGGAGATTTGCTTTTTCTTATCCTTGAGTTCCTCATCGGTTAGCTGAGCAGCCGTATCGGTAATCGGGGCACTCTGAGGCATCGGAGTGGTCGCGATAACCGCGTTGGCATCCTGTGCCTGTCCGGCAACCGCTGCGAGATTCTGCTGCGCCTGAGCACAGAGGCAAACGGATTCAACGAGAATCAGGATAACTGCAAACGTCACCGCAGAGACCCCGACTCTCTTTTTATTTGGCATAAATTTTGCTAATCGCCCGTAGGACATCGCCTGTCTCCAAATATCCTGAATAACGATTTTAGTTTTGTATCAGTTCCAATTCGCATAAGTATAATCTAAATATATCCGCAACAAAAGAAAAAACAACCTTCACCAATAAGGTCGCTATTTAAATTTCCTGAAAGTTTACTCGGCGCTCTCGAAAGTAACAGCATTATAGCAATTTTCATGCTGTAGAAGCTACTGTGTCCAATTAACAGACTTTCAAATTCACGATTTTACTGCGGTTGTCTTAAGGATTTCTTTAAAATGAGTAAATCCCCCACAGACGAAGCAAGGCGTCGGGAGAAATCTGTTGCTACGTGCGAGATGTGTTATCCTATGGTCTCAAATAACAAGAAAGAGCAAGACAAATCGGAAGGCAGTTCCACCTTCTTCAACCAATTTGGAATCACGCCCTCACACAGCCTTTTATAGAAAGTGGATTCGTGTCCTGATTTTGAGTAAAGAACCACCAGTTAAAACTGGTGGCATTGAAATCGGAAGAATAAATTTACATGACGTCATTGACTGTCAATCCACCGGCGGTAAATCTGATCGATTTTGCTCTTGTCGATCCGGCCGTCCCACACAGCCACAGCATAGCGTAATACCAACGGTTTGTCCGAAGTCACCTCCAGCGGCTCCTTGTGCAGGTTGAGCGTTGCCGCCAGGTAGGCGAAAGGTGTGGTCATTGTGAACCAATGCGTCGGATGGCGCAGATTTTCCGGATGACCGAACATCGCTATTGTTACAGTCTTGCCGTCCGCCTCGGCAGTATAGGCGCACCAATCCGCCCGGGTAAGCTGTTCGGTGCCCCGGACAATCTCACCTGCCTGATCGGCGGCGTTGAGAAATTCTCCCCCCGTGTCCATCGACTCTAAAAATCGCATGCCCAAACCGAAATAATGCGAGCCTGTGAGCGTCATAGATTTCTTGCCCGATGGCACTGCGAGGCTGGATTGCCAGCTCAAAAACGTGGCCTTGACGTCGTCCATTTGACAGACTTTGATTGAGCGGCGCTCCTTCAGCAACAGCTCCCGGCTGCCGGGATTGATCCAGTCGATCTGCTCGGTGAATCCTGCGCCGGGTACATCACCGTTCTTGTCAATTCTCATATCGCCAAAACGCTTGTGCAGTTGCCGGCCCGGATCTGTCTGCTCTTCCCAGAAATTCACGCCGTCCACTGCAACCGCGTACATCAGAGCATGGTGGTGAAGGTGGTCGTGTGGTGCATCGCGCAAAATGTTAATCCCGCTCGGCGAATACAACTGCTGCACGTACGGCTTGAAAGGCACATCCTCGTAACGATAGCGGAGTACGCTACGCTGTCCCCGGAGAACCGATACGGAATTCGCCTCCATAGCAATACGCATCGGCTCTTCAGCCATCGCTGTATCGGACAGCGTCAAAAAGCCAAAAGCCAAAAGCAAGAGAATAGTGACATTCCTGAATTTTTCCATAACAGCATCTCCTTTAGTATTTCCAAACGCCCTCACAAGGGAGCATCATTTCCATCCCATTGGTAATTCCACTTAGCCATGTATTCCGGGCCGGGAAGGAACTTATCGTTCGTCTCTTTGAGTTTTCGAAATAGTATCGTTTCCAGCTCTTGCTGAATTTTCGCATACTTCGGATCGTTACACAGATTTTTCAATTGATACGGATCCGCCTTATTATCGTATAGTAGCCACGGCCCCTTGAGGTCACGCACATAGGTGTAACGTCTCGTGCGTACGCCCCGATACTCCCGACCGCCCCGCTGGTAATTCCATTGATGAAACGGCACAGGGCACATAATCAAAACCGCATCGTTATTGGGCGGCTCTGTCCCCTTGATTACCCCTGAAAAATCCCTGCCCTCAACCGAATCGGGAACGTCGATGCCGCTCAGGCCAAGCAGTGTCGGCATAATATCCGGCGTATTTATCGGCATATCGATTGTCCTGCCGGACTTGCTATGCATCGCAGGATAGCGGAGCAGCAGCGGAATTCTGACCGACTCGTCCCACGGCTTTTGTTTCTTTGTATGGCCGTGAGAACGCAACATATCACCGTGATCGGAGGTAAAGACGAAAATGGTATTCTCTTCAATCCGGCATTCTTTCAAGGTATCGAGAACATCTCCGATACAGTCATCCAGTGCGGCAATATGCGCGTAATAACCGGCCAACTCCTTCCGGGCTTTCTCCCTCAATGACTCAGGGACGTTGGGGTGAACGCTGACTTTTGCCGGATCAAACATGCCGCGGTACTTCTCCGGCGCTGTCTGGTACGGGGCGTGCGGCGGGCCCCACGACATGAACAGAACGAAGGGTGACTTGTTCGCATGCCGGCGAATGTACTGCTGAGCTTCGCGAGTCTGAGCGACAGCGTCGTAACCGTCCCAGTAACGCTCGACAGACGTTTCGGCATAGTAAAGCGAACGATTATAATTATGGGTGCATTCGCATACCCGCCAGAAGTCAAAGCCCTGCCTTCTCTCTTCGGGAATAAAAGCGCTTCTGCCAACCTGGAGAGATGTATCCCTATCGTGGCCATTCAGGTGCCATTTACCGATATATCCCGTTTTATAACCGGCCCGCTTGTAGGTCTTGCCGATTGTTGTCGCATCGGGATTCAAGGGTTTGTCGTTGTGGAAGACGCCATGGGTGAGCCAGTATTGTCCCGTCATCAAGCTGGCGCGGTAGGGGCTGCAGACCGGACAGCCGGATACGGCGTTGCTGAAATTGATACTTTCTTTCGCCAGCTTGTCAAGGTTTGGCGTCTTGACTTGTTCGTTCCCCGCATAGCCTGTCGCCTGGGCTCGCCACTGGTCAGCGAAGATATAGACAAGGTTCGGCTTACCGGCAGGATTGTTTATAGCCGAACTTTCCGCCCAGGACAACTTTCGCGTTACAGCAGCCGAAGCAGCCCCAACCACTGCTGTGCGCAAGAACCGCCTTCTGGAACTGCGATCTTCCATAAAACCACCCATATCATGCTCTGCAGCAAACTGCCCGTCAGACGAATTTCTTTAGATGTTCGATACTTCGCTCGGCCTGTTCGATTGTTCCACACTCGACGCTCAGCACTAAGTCACGAGGCGCTTCCTTGCACGCTTCGATGACGCTCTTCCAGTCGATGACACCGTCGCCGCAGGCGCAACCGGACGGCGTGCCCGTCACTTTACCGCGCTCGTCCTCGGACTGCTTGATCGAAATATCCTTGGCGTGAACGTGCACGAGCTTGTCTTTGACCCGCTTAAGCCATTTAACCGGATCCTCGCCGCTCAGGTAAGAATTGCCGGTATCGAAATTGACCCCAATAGCGGGCGAGTCAACCAGCTTGCAGATTTTGTCCAGGCCGTTGGGAGTCTTGCTGTACTGCTGGTGCGGCTCCAGTCCGATCAGTATTCCTCGCGGCTCGGCAACCGCCGCCGCCTCGGTTAGCACATAACGCATCAGGACGTGGTCTTCGGCTTCCGTGGTCCAGGGCGGTTTCGGGCCTTCGTCCGTATTGACTACGGGAGCGCCACACTCGGCAGCGAAACGAATCGCCTGCTTTAGATAGTTGCCGCTGATGTCGGGCCTGCAAAGCGCCGTGTGCGACGACAGGCCGGATAGCTTTATCCCCGCCTTTTCGCACGCCCGCTTGATGCGGTAAGGATCGTCCAGCATCGAAACAGTCATGTAGTAACCGGCCTCGCTCATCAGCTCGCGGCCCCAGTGGACCCAGGGTTCGACGTATTCGTATCCCAGCTCAGCAGCCTTATCCACAGCCCATTCAAAGCCCTTGTCGGCATGCCGGACAAACTCCGTATTCACTCCAATCGACACTTTTGCCATTTCATAATCTCCTTACTTGTGATTCGTAATTTATCGAACGGTAATCACGACCAGTAGCTCAATCAAAGTAAATCCCCTTCGTCTATGCATGATTGCACACCACCTTTAATATACCAAAGCCAATACAGACGACATGAGAACACTATACGTCCGCCAAGTCATAAGTCAAAGAAAAAACGCTGTCGCGATCGCCTATGGTTCGTGAACGTCGATTTGGGACCCTTGGATTTGTCGCAGGACACCTTCGGCTTGCCGGCGTAAGTTCTCATCCTGCAAACCGGCAAGCAGTTTGTTCATCGCCACTTCAGCTTTGCCGGGATTCGTCCGCGCTATCGCCCCGGCGATTTTTATCGCAGCTATGGCCGCCTCGGCACGGATTTCTTCAGTCTGCAGAAACGACTCGACCATTTTCAGAGCTTCGGCGTCGCCGACATTGGCCAGACCGGATAGCACGAGTTTTTTCTCGGCAATACTGTCAGCGTGACTCATCGCCCGGCGGCACATTTCCAGCGTTTTTTGCACGGGGCGATTCTGTACCGGCAGAGCCAGCAGACGCACAAAACCACGAAGCGCCAGCAGGCGATGTATAGTGATGTCTGTCTGTAGGTAAATTCCAAGCAGGGCTTCGGCTGCTGTTGCGTCTGGCCATTTAGCCAGCGCTCGAACGGCGGTATCACACACAGCCGGTTCCGTTTCTTTCGAAGCACTGACAATTGTTTCGAGCGCCTTGGGATTCGCGATACCCCCCAGAACCCGCAGCAGAGAACACTTCAAAGATACACCTTCTTCTGCACGCAGCGCAGCTAAGACTGCATCGGCACACCCCTCCTCGTCACTAATTTTGCGAGAGACTGCGACGGCAGCCCTCTCGGCATCTCTGCGGCCGCTATCATCCTGCATCCGAACAAGAAGATTTATAAGCGACGGCATATCTTTCTCGCCCGCAAGCCTGCTCAGAGCTTTGAATGCCGCCCTGCGAACCTTCGAATCAGGATTCTCCGCCTCGGCCAGCAAGGCGGGAACCGCACCTGCGGCATTGCGATCATACAGCACCTGAATCAATTCCGAACGCGCCGAAGCCTGTGAACTCTGCATGGCTTTTACTATCGCATCATCAACACCATCGCCGGGAAGTTGACTGAGACTATTCATCGCGGCGGTCTTTTCCTCCGAATTGCTCGCCCCGGCGGCTGACTGCACGAGAAAATCCACATAAGAAGCATCACCAAGCTTCCCGACGGCATGCAGCACCGTTTTTCTCACCTTGGAATCCTCGCTCTTGCTCAGTGCGGTAATAGCGGACAATGCAGCCGGGTCGCCACGGTCCGCAAGAGCGTCAATCAACAGCACCTGCTCGGCAGGCGATTTCCCGGACAATTCGGATGCAAACAATTCGGTGACATCCTCGCCCTGCATCGTCCGAACGCAGCCCCTGGCTATGCTTCTAACCATGCGGGTCCGGTCCTGCAGGGCCGCGATTACTATGGTTACCGCCCCCTGCCCTCCAGTATCGGCCAGACCCTTTATCGCCGCACTGCGAATAATCGCTGCTTCATCTTTCCCGGCCAATTCTTTATAGATCACACTCGCCTGCTCTGTCTTGCCCTCGGCTGCGAGGTTTTCGGCACATCGCAGGTAGGCATCCGTCGCTGCGAATCTCAGGTTCGAGTCACCTTCAGCTCTGGCCCGGACCAATATTTCCATCGCTTCCGAACCGCTGATTTTCCCCAGCGCCGCGACGGCGGCTTCGGCTACCTGACTCTCTGCACCGAAAACGAGCCGACCCAACGCCCCGACGCTCAGGCTATCACGCCTGTCACCCAAAAGATTAATAATACGCATCTGCAGTTTCGACGGGGCCTTGCCTAATGCATCGCGCAAAGCCCGCCCCGCTTCCGGGCTTGGATTCTGTCCAATGGCATAGCACGCCATATCGGCGGTTTCCTCATCGGTCAGAAGTTTCGCGACGGCAGGCACTGACTCGGCCGTGCCGATAAACCAGAGCTGCTTGCAGATGAATGATTTTCCTTCGAGAGTCGCGCCGGCCAGCAACTCGGCCAATCGCCGCTCGATGTACTTACGTTGTTCGGGCTGATCTTGTGAATCGCGAATGAGCTGCTCTACCGCTATCAGCGGCTGCGTATCCATGCCGCGCTCGTAGTTGACAACGGCAGAAAGTTTATCGTCAATCCCGGCTTTATCGATCGCAGCGGCAACAGAACTGAACAGGACAAGAACCAAATACAAAGCGGCGAGCCGTACACAGGGCTGCTCTCGTCCGGAAGTTCTCATTAACTCATCCTCTGGTTATCAGTCGGATTTAATTGCGACGATTTCTTGCGAGGCTTATCGCACGCTCTGCTCATAATCGCCAGGGTCTTCGCATGGGCCGCGAGATCATTTTATCCGCGTCGGGATCGTTCACGAAACGCTCGGCCTGCGAGTCCCAGCTCACGTCACGACCGAGCCGCAGGCAAACATTTGCTACGTGGCAAATTGTTGTCGAGCGATGGGCGACCTCGGCCGAAGCAATGGTCTTTGCCCGGCTCTTGACGCAATCCAGGAAATTCCGGTGGTGGCCCTGCCAGTTTGCCGCGTCCGTCCACTGCTGCTTCTCGAACTTTCTGTTCTCCAGCAGCGATTTCGGGCTTGCATCGACGTTGCCGCCGTCATCGACGTACACCCAGCCTTCGTCGCCCTCGAATTTGACCGATAGCTGCGTATTCATATTCGGCCAAATATCCGGCGTCTTTTCGTCGTACATAATCAGCTTTACACCGTCGGCGTATCTGGCCTCAACATGCAAAGCGATAGGGACATTGCAGAATCCACTCTTGGGGTATTCAGCCGTTCCTTCGTACTCGACAGGCGAGGTCATTTCGCTGTCGTTGGCCATCTGTGCGAGATCGTTGCAGTGACATCCCCAATCCGTAATCATTCCGCCGCTGTAGTCGAAATGGTTTTTCCAGAGATGGCTGACAAAGCTCGAATTATACGGGATATGCGGCGTCGGCCCCAGCCACATTTCATAGTCGAAGCCTTCGGGGATGGGCTCGGGTTTCAGCACGCCGGAGCTTTGGCCCGCGCGGACATAGCTGTGAAGGGTGTGAATTTTGCCGAGCTTGCCGGTTCGGGCGGCATTCACGGCGAACGCAAAGCTTCTCATGCTTCGCCGCTGCGTGCCGCACTGATAGACGGTTCCATAGCGTTTTGTGATATCGGCCACCGCCCTGCCTTCGGCTATTGTCAGTGACATGGGCTTTTCACAGTAAATATCCTTGCCAGCCCTGGCGGCATAAATCGAAGTCAGCGCATGCCAGCGGTCGCCCGTGGCACTCAGGACCGCATCGATATCGTCACGTGCCAGCAACTTGCGAAAATCGCCGTAGCCGGTACAGTCTTTATTACCGTAGTTCTCATCGACTATGGCTTTGGCCTTATTGCGCCGGTCCGTAGCAGCATCACAGACAGCGACGAACTGCACGTCCGCACACGTCATAAAATTCTGCATATCGCGGGTACCCTGTCCGCCAAGTCCGATACCTCCCATTACGATTCGTTCGCTGGGTGGGACTGAGCCGCCGCCGCCGAAGACCGATGATGGAACGATGCAGGGCACAGCCATAGCTGTAGTCAATGCGGTCGCGCTTTGCTTCAGGAAATTTCTTCGAGAAATACTGCTCATGGGGCCAGCCTCCAAATAAGATTACCGAATTACTTTAGTTCGAGTCACCATCTTGTAAAGGCGACTCTTGAAATATTAACAAGCCGATTTTTTCTTGAACTTGTCTAAGATTCACTCTCGGCCGTATTGGGCTCCTCGATCATCGGCACGGCAATTTCATCAGGTATCATCGTGTTAGGATCTTCGACCTTCGGCAAAGCAATAGTACCAGGTATCATCGTGCTGGGATCTGCAGCAGCGTTTTCTTCGGGTTTTTCATCGTCCTCGATCAAAGCGGCGAGTTCTTTCGTCAGGTTCTTGGCCTTCCAGTCGGCGATTTCGTAAACCCATCCCTGGTGTTTCGCCGTGAATTTTGTCGCGTTATCCCGGGCAAGCAGTTTGGCTTCCTTTTTCTTCAGCTCCTCTTCGGATTCGACCTGCCCGCCCTGATTGACAGATGCCTTCTCCACCGGCGTTTTGTCGGTGAATTCCGCCACACAGCTCACATACGTCTTACCTTCCTTCTGTGCAATTCTAAGGGCATAAACGGTCGAATCCTTCAGCCGGCACATATATTGATTCTCGAAAGCCATATCGGATGATATTTTTTTGACATCCTCAAATCTCAGGCTGGTCAATGCGGTAAAAACACTCTGTGCCTCACTGCTTTTTAGTTTTTTGCCGGCCGGGATATTCTCGAGTACAATGTCCTGGCTGCCTTCTTTCGTTTTCAGGGTATATTGGCCATTCAGCGAACTTGCCGTCACCGAATCAATATCTTCACGCTTCACTGCAATCAGCTCCTGGTCAATGTAATTCATCGCCCCGCCTCCGAACCATGGCGCGTTCGATGTAACGTAAACCTTGTTGCTCAAAGCAGAATCACTCGATAGCAGTCTGACATAACTGCCCTGTCCAAGCTCTTCCGTTTTGCCTATGATGACCCCCGTGAGCAATGCCGAGTTTGGATCCGCCGTCATGAACTTAACAACGCTGCGTGCTTTTTCCTCCGTAACTTCGAGGTCTTCGTGGTTCGCCGGGTTGTCGGTTACAAATTCCGAGGTCTGAATATCCAGACATTTTGTGATCAGACTGTTTATTTCACTGGTCTTGGCAGGGTAATTGTCCTTATCGACGACAACGAAACCGCTTTGTCGGCGTTTGAGAGTGAACGCAGCTTCCCCCGTGCCTATAACTATGCTGTCCACGGCGGAAGGGTCAAATCCCTGAATCAGATAGACCGGTCTGGCCGGTTCGGCCCCGGGTCTGTTCGAGATGCGGGACTGCACTACAGCCCATAGCACCATTACAACCGCCACAATTCCCAATATCGTAAGGTTTTTATTACTCATCTATAAGACTCCTTATGCTGTCTCATATCAAGCATCGCTCGCATGACTGATATAATGCCTTTTTCTCATGCCGCTACGGATACCCAACACAATGGCAATAATCAGAATCACCATCGGGGCGGCAAGCATGTTGGCCTGACGCAATTGATTACCCAAATGCTCGATTTTTTCACGCCTTGTCATCTTGACCTGACGCAATTGACGCTGGGCCTGATGAATTTTCAATTCAACTTTCTGCTTCTTGTCGACAATCGAACTGCCGATAACTTCTTCCTGGCCCTCTTTCGCCGAAGCGAGAATCGACTGCAGTTCGCCCTGGAAACCGGCAATCTGCAAATTAATTTTTTCCACTTCTTCTGCTGTCTCAGCCTCCGCCTGCCGCTCAATTTCTTCAACAACCGTAAAAGGCCGCTTGAAGTTCCCTCTTGACCTGATAGAAAGCAAATCGGTCGAACCGCTTAAATCATCAATCGCATTCAACATCAAAGTAGCGTTATCGCCGACGACCACCTTGCCGAAGAAAGAACTCTGGTACGCCATATTATCGCTGATAAAGTCAACATCCGAGAAAACGATAACCGCGCAATCTTCCGCAGCTTCTTTCAAGCCGGTAACCTGTTTGGTTGTCGTCACGGTCTGGTTCGGATCGTTCGGATCCGGGGACTCGCTGTCAACCTTGATACCGTCCGGAAAGCTGCTCCTGAGACGACCCGTAATCAAATAACCCATTGTCATCGGCTCGGTCCCGTCGGCGAACTTCTGCATTAAGCTCGGTCCATCCAGGATCATCAACTCGTACGGACTGCTGATCTTAAATGTGCCGCCCCTGTTCGACGTCGTGATAAGCGGCGTTCGGTTAATCTTAAGATCGCCTTGCTTTGCCTGGTTCGAATCAGCAACTTCCTTTAATACTCCGGAGAATAATATTCTGACCTGGTTAAGCTCGGCTGTGATAGCATTATCTTCGGCAAAACATTTTCCTTCCGGCGTCAGGTTCAGATAACCGATGATTCTTTCCGGCCTCTGGTTGGCGCGAATGTTGGCCAGAGATGCCAGGCTCCTGTCCCCGGCAAATGTTTTGTCCGGCATTTCAAGACCCCAGGTACGTGTCAGCATGTTCAAATTCGAACTGCTGTCATGCTGCATCTGCATTTGCATTTGCATCTGCGGGGCTCTGTCCGAAAAGCAATGAGGATCGACACAGACAATCGTCCTGCCGCCTTTGAGCACATACTGATCAATCGCAAACAACGTCTTCTCCGGCAGATCCTTGGGGTGAATCACCAGCAGAATATCGACATCATTGATATCGTTTACATCTGTAGCGACTGTTTTGACTTCATACTGTTTGCGCAACTGTTCGACAATCGTCCAGGCCGGTTTCGGCTGCTGGCCCTGCCGCATCATCATCTCAGCCATATAACCCGAAACATCGTCGCCCATGACCGGCAGGGAGCTCATAACGCCGATCTTCTTTTTCTGCCGGGTTACCGCCGTATCGATCAGGTAGCTTATATCATATTCGAGGAAATTCTGCCGCTCCGGCGAGAAAAATGGGATCGCCTTTTCCACTCCAAATTGTGTCTTCACCACCAGGCCGAAGAAAAAGCTCTCCTCCTGGGTAATCGGGAACCGCCGCAGGCCGTACTTCAACGCCTGCTCCTCATCATCGGTAAACGGCCTCGGGTCTATCACCTCCAGCTCGACCATCCCGTTTGACGCTGTAACATACTCTTCCAGCAATGCCCTTACGAACTCGTAATAATTATTGAAGAACCGAATCTGGTCCGGTCCTTTGAGAGCGGCGGTCTTTGCATAGTAGAGCCTGGCTCGAATCGGCTGGTTCAGTTTGGCCAAAATCGCTTTTGTCCCATCCGAAAGCGTATAGAGTTTCTGGTCCGTAATGTCCAGCTTCAACGGCTTTCCAATACTCTGGCAGATACTGATGGCCGAGAATACAATCACCAGGACAAAGCCCGCTCCCAAAATTGCTCGTATCGTTCGGTTCATTATTTGGCCTTCCTTTCATCCAAAACAATACTACTGGCGGCAATCCACCCAACGATTAATAATACAAAATAAGAAAGGTCTCCAAACTTCAGCACGCCCCTCTGGATCGACTCGAAGTGTTTCTGAAAGCTCATGCTCTCGATCGCAGAAACCAAGCCGGCAGGCAGGAACGTCGAGAAGTAACTCAGCGTCGTCGGCATCCCGGCAAAAACAAGCACGGCACAGGCAACCACCGAAAGGACAAAACTGATTACCTGGTTCTTGCTAACCGCCGAGAAGAAACAGCCAATCGCAAGAAATCCGCCCGCCATCAGCAGGCTGCCGAGGTACCCGGTGATAATCAGGCCCACATCGGGATCGCCGAGATAAGCAACCGTAATCACCATAGGAAAAGTCAATGCCAAAGCAATGCCTAAAAACAGCCACGCCGCCAGGAACTTGCCCAGGACCGCCTGCGTAATCGTTATCGGCAGAGTAAACAGCAGCTCGATCGAACCGACCTTCCGTTCTTCTGCCCACATACGCATCGCCGTGGACGGCACCATGAAAACAAACAGCAGCGGCAGATTCGTAAAAAACGCACTCATGTCCGCCTGCCGCATTTCATAGAAGCCCTGCTTAAACGTCAGGTAACCCGAGAAAAACAGGAAGATGACAAGAAACACGTACGCAAGAGGCGTCGTAAAATAACTTTTCAGCTCTCTTTTGAATACGGCCTTAAAACTATTCATATTGCTACTCCTATACAAAAGTGCAACAGCACGCTTATCACTTATACTAACGATGCACTTTCCGGCCTGGTAATCCTGCGAAACACGCCATCAAGACTGCACTGGAACTTTTCCTTCAACTGATCAGGCGTTGAATCGGCCAGTATCCGGCCTTTGGCAATGATTATCGTCCTCGAACAGACGGCTTCCACTTCTTCGAGAATATGAGTCGAGACAATAATACACTTTTTCTTTGCCATCTTGTGTATCAGCTTTCTGACCTCATATTTCTGATTGGGATCCAGCCCGTCGGTCGGCTCATCAAGAATGAGCACATCCGGGTCGTGCATCAACGCCTGGGCCAGGCCCACACGCCTTTTGTATCCCTTCGACAAGGTCTCGATACTCTGATGGTAAACCGAATCAATCGAACACATCGGAACAATCCGGTCGAGCGTCTCCTTGCGGTTTCTGCCCCTGATTTCTCTGACGTCACAAATGAAGTTCAGGAAAGCCCCTACTGTCATTTCGTTATATGCCGGCACGTTTTCCGCCAGGTATCCGAGCGACCTTCTGACATCTATGGGATTCTGTAAAATATCGTGCCCGCAAATGGTCGCTGTGCCGCTGTCGGGCTTGAGAAAGCACGCCAGGATGCGCATCGCGGTCGTCTTGCCGGCCCCGTTGGGCCCGAGAAGACCCAGGACTTCTCCTTCTTCAGCATTAAACGATATGCCGTCAACAGCAACGACCGGCCCGAAACTACGCCGAAGTTCTTTGACCTTTATCATGTCCATCTCCAGAAAACACGTACTTATTTTGGCCCCGTCATCTCCCCTTCGCTTACGGGGATGTATAAATTTACTCAAAAATTCTTGACAGTCAAGACTTATCTCCGGATTATTTTGCTCAGATTCATTAACCGTTATAACCATTTATCACTTATGAGCAAAGTAGCAAAAGTAAATTTTGTCGATTATAGGACCAGCATAGTCAGGTCGCTTGACCTGATTGGGGCCGGTGCCCGTTTGCCCAAACAGGGGCTGATTATCATCAAGCCGAACCTGACCAATTCTTCGCCGCCGCCGGTTACAACAAGTGTTGAAGCAGCCAAAGCGGTTTGTATTTATTGTAAAGCCCACACGAAGGCCAAAATCGCTATCGGCGAAGGCTGTGGAACCGGCATAACTTCCGATGTTTTCGACGCCCTCGGATATGTGAATATGGCTCAAAAATACGGCCTGGAACTGATCGATTTTAACGAGGCCGATACTATTATCCTTCAAAACGATAACGCTTTTCAGTTGAAACATTTTCATATGCCCCGAATTGCACAGGATGCTTTTATCATTTCGCTGCCTGTCTTAAAGGATCACAGCTTCACTAAGACTACTATCGCAATGAAAAATATGTTCGGTATCGCGCCGGGAAAATTTTATGCCGGCTCATGGAACAAAGCGAAGCTGCACAACCCCTCGACGGACAAATCCGTTGTAGATATCTGTTCATACAAGAAACCCGACCTGTCTGTCGTCGATGCTTCGGTTGCTTTAACGGGCATGCACCTGGCGGGCAAACATAAGAACATCGGGCTAATCCTGGCCGGCTTCGATCCCGTCGCCGTCGATACCGTCGGCAGCGAACTGCTCGGCCACAATCCGAAAAAGCTGCCCTACCTGACCATCGCCAACGGCCTGCTCGGATCTATGGATGATATCGAAATAGTAAACGATTGATCATTTCACAACCCGGCTATCGGCCCCCCAAATCCAGCCAGATCCCGCGAAAGGTTTTTCTGCCGGGATTCACCAGATATTTATTTAAGGTTGTGCCGTCTTTGCGATATTCGCCTTCCAGGCACTCCCATGCGCCGGCGACCTTGACAACCAGACTCCCATCGTCACTGAGCATCAACAGCCGCCCCGATTTTTCGAAAGGTATCAATGCCTCGGGGCTGAATTTGCTTTTTCCCAGGCCCAGTTCGCGATCCAGCACCGGCTGAGATTCAGGCTTGCCCGACCAGCGATACACTGCGAATCCCACATCCTCATCAGGGCCGCCGGCAATTATAAAACAGGCCTTGTGGAAATGCGAATACTCCATGCTTCTTATTCCGAGACCTTTGAAATCCCACAAAATCGGCTCGCCGAAAACCGGCGTCTCGCCCTTCTCGATGACCCTGTCCGGATTATATAAAGGTATAACAATCGCTTTTGCACGGCCACCGGGCTTGTCTTTGGGGCGTGGATTTCTTAGGCCGATATAGAGTGTCCCGCCGTCGGCCGATCCGCAAAGTCCCTCGATATTAAGCCCCTCATTTTTCGGAGCAAGTTTCTCCCTGTCCTTTTTCTTTAGCTCCGCATCAAATCGAGTTGCTTTATCCAATCCGAGCCGGTGGGCGGCAGTAGTTTTTAAAAGCTCATGAATTAGGGTCTCGCACGGCTTACCTGCCGGACGCAGTTTTACGCTCCGGTTCTCAACGACCAGCTCTGTAGCGAAAAATCTGTACCGGTTGGGTCGCAGCTTGCCGTCTTTATTTCTGCCGTGAGATGTAATCCAGTAGATGCGCCGCCCAACTATCGTCGCGTCTTCGATGTCCGCCTCCGGATGGTCCGACTCAATCCCAAGGAAGGAAGTCATATCGAAAGAGCCGATAGGCCGCCCGGCTTTGCCGGTTTCGTAAATCCGCAATATATTGTTCTCATCGTCGGCCACGACGAACATATTTTCGCCAACCGCCACGGCAGCCGACGCATCGCTGGCCCCGCGAAAAACAAGAACTTCACCCGCCGGCACGTCACAAACTGCAGGACTTACCGTAACAAACATCCAAATTACGAACACAATTTTGCTTATGACTTTCATATTAAAAGGGGCCTATACCGAATCAGTTGGTATAGGCCCCGAACCAATGTCGCTTCATATCATTCTCATAAAACACTATTCTGCTACTCGGTAACAGTTCTCGTCCGGTACAACCGGATATCGTCAATGAACATCTTGCCTGCACCGCCCGGTGCCGTCATGTTACCTTTGGTCCCCAGGCCGATCGCAATCCTGTCAACGTCGGCAAGGTTAATGCCCTGATCTTCAAATGTTTGCAGCGGGATTACCCACTCAGTCCAGGTGTCAATCAATGCTGCATCAGGATTATCGTTGACTACTACGACAGGATTGCCGGCACTGTTCGCTACAGCCACATACAGCGGCTCGGCATCATTGCTTTGTATACCTACATCCTGATTAGTCCATAGCGAACCGGCGTTACCGGTAATCGTGACGTTGGAGAATTTAGCCTCGCAGGTGGCTGTTGCGTTGTGAGCTGTCACCGCCAATCCGATATAGGCATTCGAGGCCATCTGGAAGGGTACCGGCTCGCCCAGCATCTGCCAGGTAGAACCGTTGGCTGAACTGTACGCTGTTAAATTGCCGGATAAGTCGCGCTCTACCTTCACCCAGTACGGAGCGGCGATATCGGTTAGCGAAGCCGTCTGCTGGGAATTTCCGCTCGTCTCAGCTCGATACTCGGCGATTACACCGTTGCCGGGTGTGAGAGCTACAAGCGAGTACTTGGAATCCGGTGCCAGTGTCTCGCGAATCATCACTGCCGCTTTGGCAGAGGCGTTGGTATTGGTCAGGCTTTCGACTCTTGCTACAATTGAGCCTTGGCCGGTGAGGATTCTGGAAGCGTAGTGGAACTGGTCGGACTGATTCCAGATATCTGCGCCGGAGCCCGTCATCGTATAGGTACCTGCCGGGCCCTCAACGAAGCTGCCGACGGATGCCGGGTAGCCTCTGAACCACAGCGACAATTCCACCACATCTTCAATTGTCCAGTCACGCGGACTCGTCAAGGTCAGCTCTGTTTCCGAATACCTGGCGTAACCCTGCTTATTGTTGTCATAGTAGAATGGCAATGATCGGCCGCCACTATGAACAATCGATTCCTCCATATAGGAACGTGTGGTTTCGTCGCCTACCGCTGCTCCTGTGCCGTTGCCGGCATAATAAGGATCGGTTCCCAGCGCACCGTAGCCAAGACCGTCGTGCCACGAGTACCAAACCTGATTCTCGCCTGCATCGTAGGACTCAAAATCATCCACGAGAATAAAATCGGCAACCGTAAAGCTCCAGACTCTGCCTGCGTTTATTGTGCCGTCGGTATTATACTCATCGATTCGCCAGTAGTAAGGCCCGCCGCCCCATTCAACACCTTCGGGGGGAGTGTAACTGGTCGCTGCTTGTCGCCCTCGATATATCTCCGCAGTGGAGGTATCGGCGTTCTCAACGGCATCCGCATCGGTGCCGAAATACACATCGTGCTGGGATGCCTTTTCTCCCGCCGACCAGCTCAGAGGCAATGCCGATTGAATATCCGGAGTTGCACCGTCCGCCGGCTTTGCATCCCAAGATATCAGCGTATCACCCCTCATCGTCTTGACAATCTCCTCTGCCGACAATACGTAATCATAGATTCTGAAATCGTCCAGAGAGCCGCTAAAGTATGCGTCAGCGGCGTACTGTGACCTACCGAGCCAGTTGCTGCCGGTTCGACCGAGATCACTCGGAACCACAGACGTCGAACCGCTCACAGCCGCAGCACCATCAAGGTAAAGCTGCATATTTGCGGATCTTATCACCACGGCCACATGGTGCCAACCGGAAGGCAGCGTGTTGGGGGAATCTATCAGAGACTCACCTCCTCCTCCAGTCTGAATCGCAACCCGCATTGGTCCATCTGTCCCGGTTCGCGGACACAGGAATATATAAGTCCCCGTACCGCTGCCGAAATCGAAAATCCGCTGCCATGCTCCGCCGGTGTTAGAGAAATTCACCCAAGTTGTGAAAGTGGCACTTGACATTGAACTGATAAGCTCGCCAATGGGCAGACTCACATAACCGTTAAATCCATTGAGCCTCAATGCTCCACCGTCGTAGCCGTCGATCCATTCGATACCTCCGTGGATCTCGCCGTGATTGCCTTGACCCGACCAGTCGAGGGCGGTCGTACCTTCACCTTCGTCAAATTTCCACCAGCCCATCAGATTCGGGTCGGCAACAAGAATATCAGGTACCGTTTTGAAACTCCAGACGTCTCCTTTGTACGTGTTGGCCCCATCGAGCTCATCAACCCGCCAATAGTAAACCTTACCTAACTCGAGTGCACCGGGAGTGTATGTCGCAAGTCCTCCGGGAGCGCCGCCAGCAGCATTGCTTACCGTATCAAAATCCTCACCGAAATATACAACATGCATTTTCGCGCCATATCCCGGTGTCCAGGTAAGAGTCACATTCGTATCTATATACTTCGCATTGTCGGACGGGGCAGGATTATAAGCCTTCTTTGGCGGGACCGTAAAGCTCCAGACATCACCCTTCCAGGGACTGTTCGGATCAGCATCATTTACCTCATCAACTCGCCAATAGTAGGTTGCTCCCGGAACAAGACCATCCGGAAAGGGATATCCGGGAAAGCCGGCAATATAAAACGGCATCGTCTCGTTGCTCTGGAATGCATCGCCGGTGCCGGCCTCCACATCGGCAAAATTGTCGTCGAAGTAAACATCGTGCGATACTGCAAAATCACCCGGCCTCCAGGTCAGGCTTACCCACAATCCCGGATTGAGTGCGCCATCCGAAGGCTGCGGGTATCTTGCCTTTGGATTGGGAGCAGGAAATTTCCAGGTCGCGGCTCCGTCGGTTGCGACAGGTCCCATACGAAGGCCATATGGCGATGCGGGATCGTGGATCAGATAATTGCCGACAAAAGCGGCTGTGGATTCGAAGGACACAGCTTCCGGATCGGCTAAGCCGGGGCGTAACATCCAGGTAGCATCATTGTTGAAGAGATCGGATGTGTCCGTTTCCAGTCTGATCACCCAGTCTCTGTGGCGGAGGTAGTAGCCGGGAAACTCCACGGACTCAAAGGAGACTCCATCCGGGTTCGCAAGGCCCGGGACCATGTAGAACTTGCTCGCATCCGATTGATCACCGCCCTCAGTAAGCACGGGTACCGGACCTCCTGTGCCTATGTGCGTGACAAAATACCCGGGCATGTCATAGGCCTCCAAGGTAATAAAAGGATTGTCCTGGGCTTGCACTTGCACAAAAGTCCCTGTCAGACACGTCAATAAAACTGTAATTATTATCTTTTTAACCATGTCTACGCTTCCTAATTAAAGTTCTCTAAATACTGATGTTACTGTTTCTTACGGTCCTGTTTGACAATCTGTCGGGTTGCGACTCCTTCGCCATATAGAAGGTCCTCGGTTCTCAAATCGGTCAGCAGATCTTCGGCAACGGTCGCTTCAGCCCGGCTAACGCCACATATCAAGACCGGCACAAAATAAATTTAACGGAATAGATGATTTTTCTAAATACAACACTCTTCCTTAAAAATTAAGTTATAAATACTGACTTTTAACTCGAAACTATATTCAGATAACTACTAAAACATTCATATCGACCGAGAATTATCATCTGTACAATATAATGTCTCAGGATCAGGCTTTGCCTTCTTTCGACGCAGCGCCAATTCAGTAAATCGGCAACAAGAATTAAGAACAAAATCCACAAGTTCCGATAACCTATACCCTATTAAATTCTCCCTCAATCCGTCAAGATAAATTCGGCAATAGGCATGACCGATTCCAGGAACAGATCAAAAGCATGAAATATTCCCTTCTTCGTTCAAAGCAAAAAGACATATAGTCCTCCAAGTACCAAATATAGAAAAATCATTTTAATTATAGGATTTATGCAGGTGGATTAGTAAAACCAGACCCTTATGACCATAGGAGCCCTAATAAAGACTCATCGGCTGGCATTTCCGGCTGTGCTGGCGATAAACCGTAACTCCTTTGCAACCAAGCTGATAGGCCATTTTATAGGCCTTATCGACAGCGGAAACCGTCGCTTTTTCGTTGAAGTTGATGGTCTTGCTGACCGCGGCATTACAATGCTGCTGAAAAGCGGCCTGCATCCGAATGTGCCACTGAGGCTTGATATCATACGCTCCCCGGAAGATCCTGCGCAAACCGGCGGGAATCCCGGCTATTTTTTGAATACTGCCGGTCCTGGCGATTTGTTTTTCAAGCTTTTCGCTGTAAATCCCCAGTTTTTCAGCCATTCGTTTGAAAACCGGATCTATCTGCAGCATTTTCGAGTCATCCAATACCTGGCGGTAAAAGACCAGCGAGTAGACCGGTTCTATGCCGGAAGAACAATCGGCGATAATGCTTATCGTGCCGGTTGGAGCTATGCATGTAAGAGAAGCGTTGCGAATCTCCGGAGTTTTCCCGGTTTGCCAGATACTGCTATTGAAGTTGGGAAACGGCCCGCGCAGACCGGCAAGCTCAGCGCTGGCCTCGTGCGCTTTGTCCCTGACGAACTTCATCAGCTCGGCCCCAAATTCGACGCCCTGCCTCGAATCGTACGGGATTCCCAGGACAAACAGGCAATCCGCAAAGCCCATAACACCAAGGCCGATTTTACGATTTCCCTGAGCCAGGCGGACGGTATCACTGACCGGGTAGTCGCAGACATCGACAATATTATCCAAGAAACGTACTGCCAGTTTGACGGTCTCGGCCAGCCCCGGCCAATCCATTTGGGCGGCCGTTTCAGTGACGCTAACGAATTTGGCAACATTGATACTGCCCAGCGTACAGGCCTCAAAGGGGAGCAAGGGCTGTTCGCCGCAGGGATTGGTGGCCTCTATCGGCCCGAGCGACGGCGTCGGATTGTCACGGTTGATCCGGTCGATAAAAGCGACGCCGGGCTCGCCGGTTTTATGCGCGCACTTTACGATCATTTTCCAAATGTCACTGACTGTGTAGAACCTGCCGGCCCCTTTCGAGACAGACTTGCCTTTGCCGGAGAGTTTATGAAGGTCGCTAATCGTGTAGTTAGCTATATCGATTCGGCGAGGCAATAAAAACCTCTTGCCCGTGCGAGGATTTTTCACGATGTGCAGAGTCTTGCCGGACTTGAGGACCTTCTTCATCCAGCTATCGGTTATCTTGACGGAAATATTGAAATTGGTAAAAGCCTCCAGGTTCTGCTTGGCGTACAGGAATTTCAGTATGTCAGGGTGCTCGACGCTCATCATTCCCATATTGGCGCCGCGGCGAAAAGCGCCCTGCTGAATCGCTTTTGTCGTCTCGGAAAAGACTCGCCAGAAACTTATGGGCCCCGAAGTTGTCCCGCCGCTGGAGGCAACGCGGTCGCCGGTCGGTCTTAACTTGTCGAAGGAAAATCCCGTGCCGCCGCCGGCCTGCTGAATAAGGGCCGTCTGCTTGACCGCCTCGAATATCCCCTCGATACTGTCCTCGATCGGCAGCACAAAACAGGCACTGAGCATTCCCCGCCGTCCCGCGTTCATAAGGGCCGGTGAGTTGGGCAGGAACCTCAGCGATGCCATTAAGTCGTAGTATTTTTTGTGCCACCGTTTGATTTCGCCGCTGCTCGCCCCGTATTGGGCTTCGGCCCCGGCTATCAGCGACGCAACCCTGTCGAAAAGCTGGGCCGGCGTCTCGATGCACTTGCCCTGAGCGTCCCGAATCAGGTATCGGCTCTGCAGGACCTTTACGGCGTTGTCACTGAGTACCGGATGGATATTAGAATCAGCCATAAAAAACTCCGAACCTTGAAAACCGCTCAAAGGCGGCCTCCACTAAAATTCCTGCCTTATTCGCAGGGACGAGATTCTTCTTTTCGCTCGGAATGACGATCGTTTGTTTTATCGGCTACTTTTAGCCATCGGAACCGAAAAATATCACGAATCTTTTCACTGAATCGAACTCCCAGATGCTGCGTGCTGGTCTTGAAATCCGCCCGCTTCAAATCGTCAACCCCAGGTTTCGGGGGCGATTTGCCGAACAGCGACAAAAGCCATCCGGCAAGTAAACCAAGGAATGAATTAATCTTAGAGCAAAAGCGCATACCCATGACTTTCGGATGGCCGGTCGCCCACGGCACAATTTATCGTTGCTTGCCGGCTATCTCTGAACCGCCATTTTCAGTGAAGTCAGCAACTCGCTACCGGTCCTGCTTATCGTTTCCGATTTGCCGAACAATTGATGCCTGTCCAAAATCTCCGGCTGCCGGTCATAATAGCTCTGCACCGCTCCGACACCGCCTTCGGTTGCCCCGCTGGTCCCGTACTGGCCGTCCAGAAGCCAGGAGCTGAACTCGCCATCGTACTCAGCAGGATAAATCAACGCTACAACAAGTTTATCGTCCTCGTACTTAGCCAGATGTACCTTCGCTCGACATGGCGGCGAGCTTTTTACAGCCAGGTTAACCAGCCTCTTAAAATCCCGCCGGGCGGTTTGAAGCTCGCTCGAATAAAAGAACATCCCGGCCTCGAGCTGGAACGTCCCGCTCGGCACGCCTTTGAGTTCGAGCCGGCCATCCGGATAGGCTTTGTGTATCTTGTAGACCTTGCCGTCCTTGTATTTTTCGCTCTCCAGAAGCTCCGCGACTTCCTCGGCCGTAAAGCCCACGCCGGTGTGATCGCCGAAATCGAAGATATACAGGCCAACATATTTTTCAGGTTTTTCTAATTCTGGCAGTTTCATAGCAATATATTATAAATGCAGACTGGTAATATTGCACACTTTTTTTAAACCACGTGCCTGATCGCTCTGATTTTAGGGTTGAACATAGAAATCGTCCGTACAAAAAAAATGGATTCTGTGGTAATTACGAACGTAGCGGCTAAAATACTGTCGGCTAACTATTAACTTTCAGACGTGCGAATTTTCTTTTGCCTACGCGGATGACGGCTCCTTCTTTAGGAGTGATTGCGATGTTCGGATCAGTCAGTTTTTCGCCGTCTATACTTGCCGCCGATTGTTTTATCATTCGTTTTGCTTCGCCGCCGCTCGATACGAGTTTGCACGCAAGTAAAAGTTTGCTGGCGGCGATCGGTTCAGCGGGCATTTCAACCTCCGGGATTTCCTCGGGCAATTGGCCCTTAGCGAAAACTTTCTCGAATTCAGCAGCAGCGGCTTCGGCAGCCTCCTCGCCGTAGAACTGACTGATAATCATCTTGCCCAGCAGGACCTTCGCCTTTTTAGGGTGTGTTTTCCCGGGATCGACGAGTTCGGAGATTCTCTCAGCCGGCATGCCGGTCAGCAGCGTGAAATAATTCTCCATCATATCATCGGATATGCTCATCACTTTGCCGAACATATTGTTAGGCTCGTCGGTGACGCCGATGTAATTGCCTTTGGATTTGCTCATCTTTTCCCTGCCGTCTAAGCCCACGAGGATCGGCATCGTAATTACAATCTGCGGTTGCTGGCCGTATCCCTTTTGAATATCACGACCGACGAGATTATTGAAGGTCTGGTCGGTGCCGCCGAGCTCGACGTCGCTTTCAATCATAACCGAATCGTAGCCCTGCATCAGCGGATAAAGAAATTCGTGAGTGTAAACATCCACATCAGCCTGCAGGCGTTTCTTGAACGTATCTCGCTGTAGCATCTGGGCGATCGTTTTCTTTGCCGCTATCTGAATCAGCTCCATCAAAGTGAGCTTCTCCAGCCATTCGCTGTTATGCCTGATTTCGAGCTTTTGCTCGGACGTATCAAGGATTTTTCCCGCCTGTTCGAAATATGTCTTCGCATTCGCATCAATCTGCTCCGGCGAGAGCACCGGCCGGGTCGTGTTCTGGCCGGAAGGATCGCCAATCCGCGCGGTGTAGTCGCCGATGATAAGAACCGCCTTATGGCCGAGATCCTGGAACTGGCGCATTTTCCGCAATACAACCGTATGGCCGAGATGGATATCGGGACTGGTCGGGTCCAGACCCAGCTTGATTCGTAACTGCCTGCCCGTCCCGGACGCCTCCGTAAGTTTCTGAGCCAATTCGGCCTCGGTGAAAATTTCAACTGTGCCGCGTTTTAACAACTGTATTTGTTCTGCAATTATCTCTGACATATATCCGGTTCCACAAATAACACAAAGCTTAATAATCACTTTCAGGAGGCACAATTATAAGGGGCAAGCGGAAAACATGCAAGTATCACTCATCGCCTTTGATCCAATTCCTTCGAAATACGGTCACAATCAATATGTATAAAACAAAAGCTGCTATAAAAAATAACATACATATAGTTTCTATTTGCTTTTCGCTGATGTGCTCATTCGTCATCCGCCACAGCCACATGGTTTTATGAGGCCAGAACAATTTTACGTCGAAGTGATAGGATCCATCGATCAAAACGTGCAGCCAAACACCCAGGACGCCGGAAATGACCATTTTCCGTAAACTTGTCTGATAAGGAATGTAGAATATTCTCATTACATTCCGGAATAAATTCCGCATCGGATATGCCGCGATGCCCCAGAGCGCCCCAACCACCGCGCCAATCAACAGGGTATGACAATATCGGTGTATCGGCCATCCGAGCCTAAATAATGCTATAATTAGAACCTCAACGTCGACAATGACATTGGCAAGGACAAACACAGGCAGGTCGATCCACTTTCCAAAAACCAGCCCAATGAATCCACTGGGCCCAAAATGATATGGAGTAAAAGGCATTTGAATCTTGTTTCAGCAGGTAATTGCTAAGTTCCGGTCAGATACAGACCTTTTTCGAGATAATTCTGGATATAATCCCTGATCGCATCTTCGAGCGGCATTGTCTGTTTACTGTAGCCGGCTTTGCGAAGTTTGGACAGATCGGCCTGCGTGAAGTATTGATATTGATTGCGGATTGAAGCGGGCATTTCGATATACTCGATGTCCGGTTTTCTCGCCATTGACACAAAAACAGCGATTACTAAATCATTCCAGGTGCGGGTTTCGCCAGTGCCGATATTAAAAATTCCATTAATATACGGATTATCGAAAAAGAACAGCGTCATATTGACCGCATCCTTGACGTACAGAAAATCCCGCACCTGTTCACCGTCGGCATATTCCGGCTGGTAAGATTTGAACAGGCGGACTTTGCCTGTCTTTTTGATCTGCTCAAAGGCCTTGACGACAAAACTCATCATATCACCCTTGTGATATTCGTTCGGCCCGAAGACGTTAAAGTATTTCAGGCCTGTAATCTTGCTTAACAGCCCGGCCCGGCGCGCCCACATATCAAACAAGTGCTTGGAATAGCCATACATATTCAAAGGCCCTAAGACCTCAATCTTCTCTTCATCGTCGCTGAAGCCGGCCGAACCATCCCCGTAGGTCGCCGCGCTGGAGGCGTAGATAAAACGAATATCGGTATCCGTCGCCCATTGGGCCAGCAGCTTGCTGTATTCGTAGTTGTTCTTAACGAGGTAGGAGGCATTCGTTTCCGTGGTGTCCGAGCAGGCGCCGAGATGAAAGACGACATCAACCGGGCTATCGAGCTTGCCTTCAATCACCAACTCCAGAAAATCGTCCTTCTCGACATAATCGGCAAAAGACAGATTCCGCAAATTCTTCCACTTCTGGTCCGTGCCAACCTCGTCAACGACAAGGATGTCGCTAATTTGTCTTCTGTTCAACTCGGCAATCAGTGCCGAACCGATAAAGCCGGCACCCCCGGTGACTATAATCATTATGCAACTTCCTTATTGTCCAGTTTGAGTTTCCATGAGCTTAATTTTCCGTCCCCAATATGTCAAATATTTATGCCCTCCGGGCGCATAAAAAAAGCCGCCCTTCAAATGGGCGGCCCCAAAATAACTCAACAACCCAATGATTCTTCAGCACAAAGCGATATAGCTCGCAATTGCCAGAATCAAAATCCTCCTCTTGTTAAACACAAATGGAAGCCAGGTTTCATAATAAAACTTTTCCATCGAACATCCCAGAAAACAATGAGTTCAAATAATTTATTCTCTTACGATGCTATTATCATAACCGAAAGGGGCAATAAAAGCAAGGAAAATCGCAATACGAAGAATGTAAACATCTGGTAGTAAACCACTTATGTTCTAATAAAAAGGCTTTTTTTTGCTACTTATAAATCCGGTACAAACCTGGAAATCTCATTCCGGCACTCATACCTCTACCGGTCTTTGTTGCGAAAGCACCAAGACCGATAAGAAGCAGAATATCAAATATAAAGATGCTGATAAGAGTTTACAGATGTTTATTCCGTCGAGGAGACCGAACTCCCGGCCGATTTCAACAAAAACCCGTTCTCTTTGAAATCTGCCTATGAACAATGATATAAAATCGCACATAATAATATTGAAAAAGAATATTTCCAGCAGAGTTTACTTGACCTCAATACGGAGACGGATTATACTGCCCGGCTCTTATCTGCGAAAAAAGTATTTGACGAAATGTATAGTTGACAAAGCAATTCATATCGCGTTATAATATTGCGATTGAATTATAAGGAGACTTAATATGACTGAATATATGCAATATTTGGGCTTTTGGACACCTGGGCCCTTCGAGCTTATCATTATTCTTGTTATCGCAGTGCTTCTATTCGGCAGACGGCTGCCCGAGATTGCCCGCGGTTTGGGTAAGAGTCTGACCGAGTTCAAGAAGGGAGTCAGCGAAGTAGAGGAAACTAAGGACGAACTGGTCAATGACGTCAGGAAAATCGGTGATGATGTGGCCAAAGAGACCAAAAGCGCCGCCGGTCTGGACGATACCAAAGATTCGATAAGCTAACTCGCCTATGTCCCGAAGCCTCGCGGACTCACCTTGTCTGTAAAATGGGCAAAAACAAAAAAAAGAAGAAAAAGCCTCAAGACCCTCTCAGTTCCACAATGAGTCTGGGCGACCACTTAGAGGAACTGCGAGGGCGTTTGGTTCTTGCTATTACCGGATTGCTCATCGGAACAGGAATTTCCCTGTCTTTCGGCACACGGATTATCAAGTTCATCGAACGGCCATATGCCAAAGTATTTGAGGTAAGTGAGGCCAATCCTCAAGTAAAAGAAAAAGAGAAAACAATAAAGTTCATAGAAGACCTTTTTAATGATACACGTCAGAAATTGGCGGATGATCCAAACACTCCAAAGGTCGGAAAGGAAACCGAAGAATTCGTATACAAGTTTTGTACGGAAATCCTTGTCGCATTAAGTAGTGATCCTAATTACACTTCCATCAGCCCATCAACAGACCAGATATCTCCTGCACGTCGCCTTCAAATACTCAGCCCGGCCGATGGCATCATCAGTTATATCAAAATCGCATTGATGGCCGGTCTGATCCTGTCGTCTCCCTGGGTCTTTTATCAGATATGGATGTTCGTAGCTGCAGGACTTTATGCACATGAAAAAAAATACGTTCACTCAGCCGTACCCTTTTCCGCAGTGTTGTTCGTCACCGGTGCTTTGTTCTTCATTCTTGTCGTAGCGCCGCTAACACTTAAGTTCCTTGTGAAATTCAATGAAGGCATACTTGACGCTCGGTCCAATTTTACTTTTGCCGACTATATTTCATTTGTAACAATGCTCATGCTGGTGTTCGGTGTGGCGTTTCAGACCCCGATAGCCATCTTTTTCCTCAACAGAACAGGTTTGGTCTCAATCCAGGCCCTGCGTAAATCAAGGAAGTTTGTTCTGCTCGGTATATTTATCGTAGCCGCGATGGCTACTCCTCCCGACGTGATCTCTCAAGTCACTCTTGGAATACCGCTATACATTTTGTTTGAACTGGGCATACTCCTCTGTGTGTTTGCGGAACGCAAGAGGAAATCGCAAGCGAAAACCACATAATCACGTCATGGGCCTAACTGCTGCATCTTATTCAACAATGCGTTTTACCTGGTAATAGTATGTAGCATAGCGGCCGTTAATTTCGAAGGAATTATCTGTGCGCTCGACTTGTTGAGCCGTAGGCACACCAGAAACATCCACAACATTCGCCGAACTCAGCGTGGCGCCTTTGAATGTCAGAGTCGCTTGTACCGGCTCAAGTAACAAAGGAGGTCCACCCGTCTCGATGAGGTTGGTGCCGTCCTCGTTATAAACCGTGCCAAGCTGTTTGTCCTGCGCCATGGCAGTAATGAGAATGTGCCCTGACTCGATCAGGGGCCGGTCATCCAGCGGCGTAAACAGCAAGCTGACAAAGGGCGTCGTTCCAATCCGGACGGTCACGCCGGGCAGATCAAACGTGCGGCCGCCGGCAAAACCGATAACACCCTGCGTTTTCTCGGAATGGATGGTGACGACTTTTCTGCCGTAGTCCCAGGTGAGCTGGCCGGTGCTGCTTCGAATGGTCTGCGACTGCCGGTCCCAATATGCGGACAGCTCGCCGAGATAGGAGGATTCCAGACTGTCCTCGACCTTAAGTGTCACGCGCCCTATGGCCAGAGCCTCTACGGGCGTATCGCCGTGAGCAAGCAATTCATTCTCATCGTAACCTGTCGGGCCGAATTCCTGCTGGAGTTTATCGGTGCCGGCGAAAATATCGCCGGTTGACAGTCGGCGAGCGGAGATAATATCGCCCTCTTCAAAGTGGTTGTTATAGATGGCGAAGGCCAACGCCGGGAACTGGCCGATGTAGTGCGGAGTGCAGGTGACATATGACCTCATGCCGGGCCAGCCATTGCCCATAAACGCGCGGGAAGCGGCGAAGTGGTAGGATGCGTCCCACCCCTGAAGCCCCATGCCGTAAAACGCGAACAGCGGCGCAATCTCAGCCTTCCACTGGTTGGGCGGCTTCTGCGTCCATTCGGTCATGATAAAGGGCTTGTCCTCGACCTGCCAGAAACCGCTGGAGAGGATACCACGGCCGGCCTTGTTCATGTGGGTGTCGTTGCTGACCGAGCCTGCTGTGATGTTGTGACCGCCGGCGCCGCCGCCGAAGTAATTATGGCGGTCGATTGCGTCGGCCGCATCATCGGTCCAGATGTTGCCCGCGGACGCCGCCGGGCCGCCCGCCTTCCACGCGGTGGTCACCGTTACCGCCTTGTAACCCAGATCGCGCAGCCGCTGCTGCCGGCGCTCGTAGTAGTCACGCTGGAGTTCGGCTAAGAAACGAATGAAGTCGCCCATTCGCTTTTTTTCGCTATCCTTGTTCCAGCGAGGACCGTCGGTTTCCATCTCCCACGCACCGTACATCTTCATCCTCGGATTATCAACCGAATCATCGGACCTTTTGCCGGCACCCCAGGCGACCTTCAAACTCCTGTCATTGCTGTAGCGTTTCTTCACCCAGTTCATCCACATGGTGCCAAGGATCGCAGCGTGACGGTCGAGCTTACCGTTGCTGTACTCAGCCAAATCATTGAGCGGCGCATGCCAGAAAATGCTGTCTTCGTTGTGCACTTCGACAATCGCCAGCGCCGGATCATCCTTGTAGGCGAGTTGTGTATATGGATTGACATGTTCGAGAAGCGAACACTCCCACTGCCACTCCGAGTCCTGCAACTCCTGCATGATAGCTACAACGCCCGAAGTGCTTTTCCCGGCACCCCTGTCAGGCAGCTCATTATAAAGGTCCTGCGGATAACCATCGTCCGGCGTGATTACATGCGGGTAGAATAGGGACCAAGTCATGTAGATGCCGTTTTCCTTGAGGATCGAGAACCACCGGTCCCACCTGTCCAGTTTTGCGGGATCGAATTGTCGGTTGCGGCCGCCCGACTGCAGCACGCCCAGCACGCTTTCGACCGGGTGCTGGCGCACCATGTTGATGCCATACTTGGCATAGAACCTGGCCTGACGACGCTGCGAATCGACGGTATCAGTCATCCCGGCGTCAACTCCCCAGAACTTTACCGGAGTGCCTTGCTCGAAAACAAAATCCTTGCCTTCCCGCTTGAGGAAACCGTGCCTGCCGGCAGGTTTTTCGATCAGTTGACTCATGTCGATAATCGAATCAGGGGAATGCCGGTCCGGCCCGGCCATCAGTATGAACCAGTCATCCGGCCCGGGAGCAGGCGGATTCGGATTAGGCTGAACAACACCTGTTGGCGCCCAGGGAAAATTCGTAAAAGCAATCGCATCGATGCCGCCGTGACCTTGCTCATCCGCCCCGTCGCGGTCCGAAATGCGCACCTTCAGCGTGTGGGGCCCAGGCGTCAAATCGATTGAACCGCCGAACGTCCACGCGATGAAGCGTATATCGATACCGGGATCGACCAGGTCAAGCTGGTTGGTAATAAAAGACAAATCGATATCCTGCCAGGCCCCGTCGTCGATGCTGTAGCTGTAATCGCCCCCCCCGCCGCTGTTGCGAAACGGATTGAGCCGAATCCACCACGAATAGCTTCCGCCTTCGGTTACGGCAAGGTTGTACGTCGCCGTGCCGGAATCTTGGTAATTGTTGCTCGTGTAGTGCGAATGCCAATCGCCATCGGAAACGCCCGGCTCGCCCGGCGATAAAAGGTCCTTCGTAATTTTGTCGTTATGGTACCACGACCCTGCACCCTGCGTCTCAACGAAAGTGGAAGTTTTATAATCTTCTCCTTCGATCCAGATCGCCTCGTTCGCCGCCGCAGGCATTGAAAAACACGCCAGCAATAAATACGCCGCTGTGAAAAGTCCGGCAGAAAGTATTACACTTTTTCTCATTTCCTTCTTCCTTGTTAATAAACCTTAAGAACAATCGACCCTATCCCATCGCATCGCCATTTGAATCCCGCCACCTTTATCACACAGACTACCAATATTCGTCAGATGAGTCAATACTCGAGAAGCCAATATCTCTGAGTCCGGCACTTAAATTGGGGGATTGGCCGTCCAATATTCATTCCTATCAATTGCCAGGATGCCGATTGTATGCTATAATACGGCAGATTTGGAAAACGACTGTTTTGAATAAACTAAACTTGGGAAGGTCAGAAAATGCTATCGCTAATAAAAGAACAAGCACCGTCAATCTGTCCAAAAGCAGGTAAACGTCTTAAGAATCAACTTAAACATCGCTGGCTAAAGTGGATATTTCCTATCGGGGGCCTGTTGGCGCTGCTGTGGTTTCTGATTCGCGTGATACCAAAACCATCGCGTGCGACGTATCCGTGCCAGCGTGCCGCTTTCCCGCTGGCATCGGGTTTCGCGCTCTGGCTCGCAGGCGCAATAGGCTCGGTTACGGCTTTTCGCAAGGCAAAACGCTGCCTGGCACAGTCACGCTATGTGTTGTGTGTCATGCTAATCGCGGTGAGCGTAGGCTCTGTGTGGTTCGCTCAAAGCATGACGGCGGAAAAGACGGTTTTTGCCGATGAACCGACCGCAAACGCCCCAATCGGAGATGCCAAGGGGATTAACCCGGGTCGCGTTGTCTGGGTACACGATCCCGATGCTACCGACTGGGCGGGCCCCGGAAACGGGCACTGGTGGCAAAGCAATCACACGGACCAGGCGGTAGTTGACCAGATGATGAGCCGGGCAATCATGGCTCTGAGCGGCGAAAAAAACGAAGCCGCCGCATGGAACAGACTTTTCGAGCACTTCAACCAAACGAACGGCAAGGGTAAATCCGGATATAAAAATGGAGAAAAGATTGTCGTGAAGGTCAATTATGTCGGCTGCATTCAGGTTTGGAGCAGACGGCCGGTGTCTGGCATCGACGACTATAATCTTAGAAACGCCGACTATATGAACACTTCGCCGCAAATGATTATCGCACTGCTGCGGCAGCTCGTCAACGAAGCCGGCGTCAACGAGGCGGACATCACGGTTGGTGACACGCTTTGCTACTTCCCGAACGAGTTTTACAATATGTGCCACGAGGAATTCCCGAAGGTCCGCTACCTGGAGTACGTTGGCAAATTCGGCCGGACCGCCGCAAAGCTTTCAACCGTACCGTTCTACTGGAGCACGCCGGAGGCCAAAGGCAAGAAAACAGACTATGTGCCCGTTTCTTACGCCGAGGCGACATACCTGATTAACCTGGCGAATCTAAAAAGTCACAACGACCAAGCGGGCATCACGCTTTGCGCGAAGAATCACTACGGTTCGCTGGTCAGGAAACCGGCCCGCCTGAGCGATTATTACGATATGCACAAAGACCTTCCGTATCACGTTACCGGAACGGGACATTACAGGCCTCTGGTCGACTTAATGGGACACAAGCAATTTGGCGGCAAAACATTGCTTTACCTGATTGACGGGCTCTATGCCGGAAAGCACGCCAAGGAAAGAGCGCCGAGAAAATGGAACAGCCCGCCCTTTAACGGAGACTGGAGTTCGAGTCTGCTGGCCTCTCAGGACCCGGTTGCAATCGATGCGGTCGGCTTCGATTTCCTGTGGAACGAATGGGATGACGGCCCCCATCAATCCGGCACAAACGATTATCTCATCGAGGCGGCGCTGGCCGA
>CAZTDF010000004.1:0-9986 GCA_964612465.1 uncultured Pirellulales bacterium | reverse complement strand
GCGACTGACGGAAACGACGCCGGCCGAGTAAGCGGGCATCGTAAAGCGAAGGGATTTTCCGTCGGCATTCACTTTGGCCGGCACAGGGCGTATTCGATTTGGCTCGTCCAGCGTATTGCGCGCAATCAACGAATCGGCGGTAATCAGTTTCATCCCGGCAGAGGCGATTGGCAGCGGGCCTTTTAAAATCAACTCAACCGGAACCGGCTCGGCGCCGGGATTGACTACCTTGTAATATAGCTTTGTCCCGTCTTTCGATTTTGTTGCGACACCATTAAGCGGTCCCGGGGCGCCGGTAAGCTGCAGGCGCAGAGGGGCATAATTTTCACGCCATAATTTCATAACCACATAGTTCGGAGCGGGGAACCATGTGCGTTGGTCGAAATTGATGAAGGCATTGTCCCACGAGCTGGCCGAGACATGGCGAAGGAACAGTGCCGGGCCGCCCATTGTCAGGACGTCGGAGCATCGCTCAAAGGCATTGAGCAGGCCGCCGCAATACAGGCCCGTACGCCAGTCGGTGCTCTGGGCGTTCCATTCGGAAACGTAGATTTTCAGAGCGGGATTGCTCGAAGATTTTATAACCCCGCCAAGCTCGCGGAAGAATGCTTCGTAATTGCGCGGCCCATCGGCGAATCGGTTGGGGTTCTCGTAATGATGGATGCTTATATAATCCAGCACGGCGGCACATCGCTCAATCACTGTGCGGTTGTACGGCATGCCGTTGCGATCGTTCCTTCCCATGCCGCCGCTGCCGCAAGCGAGCAGCTTGATAGACGAATCGACCTTCTTCATCAGCGGGGCGAGTCTCAGGACTTCTTCGGCGTATTCTTGAGCCGGTGTATGCCACGTCTCGTTGTCGATTTCCCAGAATTTGACATTGTACGGCTCTGGATTACCGTTCGCAGCACGAACCTTGCCCCACTTCGAATCGGCGGAACCGTTGCAGTACTCGATCCAGTCAACAATATCCTGAGTGTAGTCATGCGTTTCGGCGTCGTTATTCCAGCTTCTTGAGCCAATGTTAACGACGATTAAAGGCTCTGCCCCGACGGCCCGGCACATCCTGACAAATTCGTCGGTGCCGAAACTATATACGTCGAGGTCGTCCCAGATTTCGCGCGGGTGAGGCAGGCGTTTGTGCTGCGGGCCGATGCCGGTCTTCCACTGGTACGAAGAAGCGAAGCAGCCGCCGGGCCATCGAATGACGGGGGGCTTGAGTTCCGCCACGGCCTTGAGCATGTCGGGCCGAAAGCCGCCCTTCTCTTTCCATGTGCCCGGCATAAGACTAACCTGGTCGATCCAGACCTCGCTTTTGGCCTTTGCACCTACGCTGAGCGAGGCGTTGTTACAAGACCAATCCGGCTTAAGACTGAAGTTGTACTGTCGCCAGTCCGAGGAGGGTCGGCCAATTGCTTCTTCAGCCTGCTGCCCATTGTCGCCAAGCAGGCGAACGACCATCCCATCGGGCGCTTCTCCCTTGAGCCATACGGATCCCTCATAAGATTCGCCGGCACGAATGCAAAGATTTTCCTGCTGCAATCCACCTCCCTCGTTGCCGGTTGTAATCTTCTGACAGACTCGACTGTTTAGCGGGTCCGCCCGGTCAAGATATGCCTCGGCTCGGCCATATGTCTGCCAGAAGCTGGCGGTATCTCTGCCTGTAAGATTATCGGGGACGCCTTCGTATAGAATAGCTCCATCGAGTGACTTGACCTTGAGGTTTCTAAATGTAGCCTCGGTCGCCCATGTTCCGATACCGACACATCCGGCCAGGTGGGCGCTGCGTCCGTCGGTGAATTCGATTATTTTGTCGCCATCGAGCCAGATGTCGAACTTCGGGCCTTCGCAGCGTATCCGAATTTTGTACCACTTGTCCCGCTCGATTCTCCCCCGCGCTGCCGGGCCGACAGTACCCCAGCGACCACGGTTTTTATTACCTCGCTCGATCGCGTGCCTGGCATTACCCCATCCGCCGAGATTGCACCAGTAGAAATCATCTTCGTTCTTAACCCGAAACAGAATCAGGAAACCTTCCTGGCCGCCGGTTTTTTTGGCTTCGAGGCTGTACTCATAATCTCGCCAGTCCGTATCGCCGAATGTCAGCCGTACATTCGTGCCCATACCTTCCTGAGCGATTGTCTCGCCGCTAACCGTCCATTGCCCCAGCTTATTTTGCTCGAAGCTACGGTTCCAGATCAGTTCGCCCCAAAGACCACCGTTGACCGAATGGAAGATGTGTTCGAGGAAATGGCCGTATATCTTATTATCAATTTCAGAGACTATGCTGTCCGGGTCAATGGTAAGCTTGACGCTTTGTGCCGGAGATAGAACTGTTACTATAAAAACGAACAGCAATGCGGAAAGATATGTTTTTTTCATATTAATGTCCTTAATCTATTATAATCTCTAATTTGGCTTTACAACTCAAATCATATAATAGCAGGATTTCCCGAAAGAGCAACCACGGCATTGCCAGGGGAGATATGCCAATAACAGCAGAGCATGAATTAACAACCTCAATACCAACCAAGACAAACGGGGCTTATACCTGATCGACTGGTATAAGCCCCGATTTCATATCGATCCTGATGTCGTATCAGCAAAAATCGCTTTGTTTCAGCATTCCCTTTCTACCTATCACTAATCGAGTACAACTTCATCCTGATAAGCCGGAACAGCCACCTGCCAGCCGGTTTTCTCCCGAATATATTCACCGAACTTGTTTGCGCTTTCGGCTTCGCCGTGCACAATAAAGAGCTTCCGGGGCGGCTTTTTCAATCCGCTCAACCATTCGAAAAGCTCTTCCTTGTCAGCGTGTGCCGAGAAACCGTTTATCCGCGCAATCCTGGCATTGACCGGATACTCCTGGCCGAGTATTCGGACTTCTTTCTCGCCGTTGACGATTCTCCTGCCGAGCGTTCCGACCGCCTGATAGCCGACGAACATGATCGTATTCTCGGGCCTGGTGATATTATTGACCAGGTGGTGTTTTATTCTTCCGCCGGTGCACATCCCCGAGCCCGCTATAACCATAATCGTGCCCCTGATATGATTAATGGCTTTTGACTCATCGCTTGTCCCAGCCATTTTCAGTCCCGAAAATTCAAAGGGTGACTTGTTGCGCCTCATAAATTCCGTCATCTCCTCATCGTACAACTCGCGGTGCTTCTGAAACACCTTTGTGATGCGTGAAGCCATTGGGCTGTCCAGAAAAACTTGTAATGGCTCTATCGCTTTTTGGAGCAGCAGCTCGTTAATATAATACAAAAGCTCCTGCGAGCGTTCGAGCGCGAAGCTCGGGACGATAATATTGCCGCCGGCCTGCCTCGTCGAATTGATGACCTCGGCGATCAGTTTCTTGGTATCTTCGGGGCCCTCATGCACGCGGTCGCCATACGTGGACTCGACCAGGACATAGTCGGCCTGCTCGACAATAGAGGGATCCTGCACGATCGGCCTGTCCGGCCTGCCTATGTCGCCTGAGAATATGACCGTTCTGTCCTGCCCGTCCTGGCTGACTTTGACCCTGATAATCGAAGAACCGAGAACGTGGCCCGCATCGCAAAAAGTCGCCTCAACGCCGGCACCAATCTTGACAGGCTGTTTATATTTCACAGGGGAGAATTGTGGAAAACATGCCTCGGCTTCGGCGGTCGTATAAAGCGGTTCAATGGGATGGGGGCCTTTTCGCCCTTCCCGCTTATGCCTTTTAAGTTTGTACTTGGCATCTTCTTCCTGTATGTGGGCCGAATCCAGCAGTATTATTTGCGCTATTTCGGAAGTAGCGGCGGTACAGTATATCCTGCCTTTGAATCCTTCTTTGACGAGCTTCGGCAATAAACCGCAATGATCCAGATGGGCGTGAGTTAAAAGAACGGCATCCAGGCTCTCGGGCGGACAGGTAAAAGGCTCCCAGTTCCTTGCTCGAAACTGACGCTCCTGATAAAGTCCGCAGTCTACAAGAATTTTCGTGCCGTTAGCTTCCAGGAGGTGTCGGGATCCGGTAACGTTCTGTGCGGCACCAAGAAATTTCAGTTTTATTGACATAGCATACCTCAATTTAATAAACGTCGATTTTCAATAATCGATTCTACAAAGATGTCCCCATTAAGTCAAGCAAAGAAACCATGTTGCGACCGATTGAGAGCCCCCAGCAGATTAGAAGTTCCGAAACGGGCCGCGAGGCTCAACGTCAACCATACGCTTCTCCCAGGCTGCAAAACGCGATATGACCATGCTCAAAACATTGAGATTTTCTTTCGATAAATCGGCATGTTTTATTCACGAGCTACCGGCTTGGCTATTTCAATTGACTCAGAAACTATCTAATGGTAAAATAGATAAAGTTTCTGTGCAGAATTTGTGAGAGATGCCCTCATCGTCGATGACCGCGACTTTGAGGCTGGAAGGTTAGTGATAAAACCGCTTCTCACCGGTCTATGGCAGCGGTGAAGATGGAGACAGAATATATTCATGTCTGCGAAAGTGTCTTTTCTACCATTGATTATGGTTGTATTTTTGGCGGTTTCTGTCTGTGTCGAGGGCGTCCCGCCCTCGGATCGCGGGCAGGATGCCCGCGACACGAATTCAGGCAATATGACGCTGGTAATCAACGAGCTGATGGCTAATAACGCCGGCTCAGCACGTGATCAGAACGGCGATGACGACGATTGGATTGAGATTTACAATAGCGGCGATTCGTCAGTAAACATCGGTGGGATGTATCTTACGGATAATCAGTCGGCTGCCGCGGGCTGGCGTGTGCCCGATAATAATCCCGCTGTGACCACCATTGCTCCGAGAGGCTTTTTGCTGATATGGGCCGATGGCGAGACGAACGAGGGTACGCTTCATGCCAGTTTCAAACTTGGCTCCGATGGCGAGACTATCCGTTTTTTTGCCGCCGACGGCAAAATTCTGATCGATGAGGTGACTTTTGGCTCACAGGCCGAAAACCGCTCCTACGGCCGGATGCCCGACGGCGGGAGTAACTGGCAGACTCTCGCCGCTCCTACGCCGGGCAAGCCCAACTCCTCTGCGCCCATTTCCGTTGTGATTACGGAGATTATGTACCATCCCTATCATCCGAGTCCCGGAGCAGAGAACATCGGCGCCGAATATATCGAGCTTTTCAATCTCGGCATCGGTCCGGTCAATCTATCGGGTTGGCGGATTAGCAATGGCGTGGATTTTGCATTCCCCGATGTGATGCTTGGCACCGGGGAGTATCTCGTTGTGGCCGCGGATGTCGATACCTTCAAAGCTCATTATCCATCGATAAGCAATGTTGTCGGCGGCTGGGTGGGCCGGCTGAGCAATAGTAGCGAAGCGATTGAGATTCTTGACGATGCGGGCGTGCAGATCGACAGCGTCCGATACGCCGACAATGGTGACTGGGCTGTGCGCGAGCTTGGGCCGGAGGACTATACCCATCGCGGGTGGGTCTGGTCGAATCAGCACGATGGCGGCGGCAGTTCACTGGAATTGATTAATGCCGGGATGCCAAACGAGTACGGACAAAACTGGACAGCGAGTACAGTTAACGGAGGAACGCCCGGCGCGGTTAACTCGGTAGCTGCTGACGATATCGCACCGCTTATCCTCGAAGCAATACACTGGCCGATTATTCCCGGATCCGACGACGCAGTGACAGTATCGGCCCGCATCATGGATGAATCGGCGGCCGGCATTACGGCAACCTTACATTATCGCAGGGACGGTGAGGCCGACTTTAACACTTTAACGATGCTCGACGACGGCCAAAACGGTGACGGCGATGCGGATGACGGGATCTACGCGGCACGAATACCTGCACAACCCGATGGCACAATCATGGAGTTCTATCTCGAAGCAACCGATACCGGCGCCAATTCTCGTACATGGCCCGCTCCCAGCATGGTCGACGGGATAACACAGCAGGTGACAAACGCGCTCTACCAGGTGAATGATTCAGCCGGCACAGACAAAGGATGGGTCCCCGGCAGCCAGCCGGTGTACTACCTGATAATGACTGAGAATGAGCTGGCAGAGCTTGAGGACATTGGGGATGGAAATTATAGTGGTAACCTGTTCGCCGCCGAGCCGATGAGCAACGCGCAGATGAACGCTACATTCGTGAGCGTAGACGGCGTTTACACGGACATCCGCTATAACGTCGGAGTTCGCAACCGCGGCAACCGCAAGCGGGCCGACCCACCGATGTGCTATCACGTCAATTTCCGGAGCGATCATTCATGGAAGAACGTCACGGCACTGAATATAAACAGCAAATACCCGCACCTCGAACTTATGGGCAGCGTAATCTTCCAGATGGCGGGCTTGCCGGCGGCAGACGTGCGTATCATTCAGCTTCGAGTCAACGGTCAGAACCTCGCAGCAGACGATTACAGTCACACATACGGCTCGTATTCCGCTATAGAGGTTTTTGACAGCGACTGGGCCAAAAATCATTTCCCTCACGACGATGCCGGCAATCTTTATCGCTGTAGTTACTATGAAGACGGATCTGCCCCCCGAACCGTAGCCGATCTCGACTACAAAGAAAGCGCAGGCCAAACTCCGAATCCCGACGATTACCGCAATAATTACATTAAGAAAACAAACGAAGCGGAAGACGACTGGTCGGACTTATTCACTCTTATAGATAAACTCAACAACAAAAACATTACGGATGACCAATTTGTAGCCGAGATCAGCCAGGTAATCAATCTTGAGAAGTGGATGAGATTCCTTGCTACCGATGCACTATTGGGCAACCGGGAAGGCGGCCTTACATCAGGATCCGGCGACGACTACGCGATGTATCGCGGCGTTGAAGATCCGCGGTTCTGGCTTCTGGGGCACGACCTTGACACAGTACTCGGCCAGGGCGACCATGACTACCAACCCCAATGGGACATCTTTGTGTATGCGGGTGTGGATGGCCTTGAGCGGCTGCTCGGTCACCCGGATGTTATCCGGCTTTACTATCGCCAGTACAAGGATCTGGCCGAGACGGTCTTTGCACCGGAGAATATTTTTCCGCTGATCGACCGGCTGCTCGGCGACTGGGTGCCGAGTTCGGAAATCGAAGGTCAGCACGGAATCAAACAGTTTGTCGTCGACCGCACGAACAGCATCCTGTACGGAGGCTATCCGAATGCCGGCGACGAACCACAGATCCCGCAGCAGTTAACAATCAACAGCAACCTGCCAGTAGTTCACGGCTTTCATAACACAAATATACCGCTCACCAATCTTTCCGGCACTTTCAACGCTATCGAAGCACGGTCTATTCTCGTCAATGGTCTTTTGATTGCCGAATCCGACTTCTCGCAGAAAAACGGCACATGGTCAATCCAGAGCGTACTGCTCAATCCCGGCATCAATCGAATTATCGTCCAGGCTTTCGACGGCCCCAAAGGCACGGGCAACCAGGTCGACCGGGGATATATTGACATCCGGTACGACACAGGCTCGACCAATAATTTTCCTGATAACCGCGGCGGCAGCACTGCCCGGGTCCCTGCGCAAACAGAAATTATCACCCCTAACCTCATCGTTCGCGACAGTTATCTGCCCGGCATACCGGTCCTTGTGCGGGTGGAGCTTCTGAACGATGACGGGACAATCAATCGCAATCTCTGGGACGCCGAGGCGAGACTTTCGGTCGCCGACAATCCGAGCATCAGACTGTCCACCGACCGGGTCACTCTGTATAACGGCCTCGGCAGCGCGCTGGTCAGCTTTAACGGCACCGGCGATTTCACTCTGGGCGTCGAGGTCAGCGGTACCAGCACGAGCAAGGTCCTGGCCGACTGGAGCGGCGAACCGATTCAGACAGTATCGGGTGAACTCGCCGGGACACAGACATGGAGCGGCATTTACCATATCACCGGCGGTGACTTCACAATTTCCAGCGGGGCGGTACTGACGCTCAATCCCGGGACACTCATGCTCATTGACGGCGTATCTTCAGGCAGCGATGGAATCGACATCGACGTGGCCGGATCCATCCAGTCGCTCGGAACGGCCGCCTCGCCAGTGACCATTACCGCATTCACACCCGGCAGAAACTTCGGCGAACTGCACCACGACAATGCGGCTCCATCGAGCTTCATTTACACGAACATTACGCAGGCCGGACACTCACCGAGGATCGGCCACTCGAATTCCGGCCCCGCTATCCGTGCATCAAACTCGACATTTGTCTTCGAATACTGTTCGCTGACCGACAACGCAGGTAAAATCGGGCATGTCACCTCCGGCTGCGATTTGTCATTCCGGAATTGCCTCTTTGCCCGCTCCGTCATGGGGCCGGAAATTTCCGGCACGGCACTGCTTTTCGAGAACAGTTGGATCACGGACATGCACGCCGACGACGATGCCGACGGCATCTACATACACGGCCAGCAGGCCGGGCAGCAATGTACGCTGACCAATGGCGTCGCCGCGAACATTGACGACGACGGCATCGATACGCTCAGCTCCGACGTCACTATTCAGGATTTCATCGTCCGCGACTGCAAGGATAAGGGCATCAGCGTTTACGGCGGCGAGGTAAATATAAATTACTGCCTTATTGTCGAGAATAACAAGGCGCCCGAAGACCCGACAATCGCCACTATCGCGACCAAGACGTTCGAAGGCGCAACCGCCATCGTCAACATCGACCACACAACAATAGTTACCGACAAGGCCCCGGGACACATTGATGTCGGCATCCAGTCCCACAACAAGTACGGCGTCAACAGCGGGACTATTATTTACAACGTGACCAACTCGATAATCGACGCCACCGATCCGGTCGACGTCCAGAGTCCGTACATCGAATCCGATATTCACATCAGCTACTCCGACATCTTCGGCGAACCGTGGCCGGGCACCGGAAACCTGAATGCCTCCCCGATGTTCGTCGACCAGACCAATCACGACTACCGGCTCGCCGGGACGTCACCGTGTATAGACGCGGGCGATCCCGCCGGCGATCCGGACCCGGATTTGACCGTCACCGATCAGGGCTACACATGGTTCGAGCGACAACAGATCGAACTGCCGGAAGGCTCGCTCTCAGATGATACCGTCTGGACGCCGCAGGAAGGCCCTTATTTTGTCACCGGCGAATTGACCGTACCGCCGGGCACCGTTTTGACCATCCTGCCCGGCACAACCGTCTTTTTCAATCCTGATGCAAAGATGAATATCAAGGGCCGTCTTATCGCCGAGGGCACAGAATATGAACTGATACGGTTCACTCGCAGACCCGAAGCGGGCGGCACGTGGGGCGGTATTCAATTCGCAAACACGATGCAGGACAACCGCATCAGCTATGCGATAATTGAGTACGGGCGAACGGATAACGGCATGGTCGGTCTCGAAAACTCCAACCTCCTGCTTGACCATGTTACACTCGATAACACGACTCTTCAACGTATCATCTCCAAAGATTCGTCGTTGATTGTGCGCAACTCGGTCTTCACCGACACCTGTGCCGATGGACAGACGCCCACGGACAACCGCACCGAGCATCTCTGGGGCAGCGGAATACCCGCCGGCGGCCAGTTTATAATCGAAAATAATGTCTTCGGGACCACTCCCGGCCACAACGATGCAATTGACTTCGACGGAAAGTCACGCCCCGATCCAATCCCGCAGATTATGAACAATATCTTCATGGGCGGCGGAGACGATGCGCTCGACCTTGAGTGCGACGCTCATATCGAAGGCAATCTCTTCATGAACTACATCAAGGACGATCTTAATCGGGCCTCGGGCGAGTCGAATGTAATTTCCGCCGGGGCTGCTAAACACTACGTAATGGTCCGCAATATTTTCTACAACATCGATCACGCCGCCCAGGTTAAGAACGAGGCCTTTCTCACATTTGTAAACAACACGGTCTGCAACACATCCGGAGCCGGCATATATTTCGAGCTCGGCCTTCCGGGCAGGCGTCCCGGCCAGGGCGCATACCTTGACGGCAATATTTTCTGGAATACCCCGCT
>CAZTDF010000003.1:51098-54699 GCA_964612465.1 uncultured Pirellulales bacterium | reverse complement strand
GCGCATTCGATGGGATGAAAGGTGTACGGCTGGCGGGGCTTTGCGATGTGGACAGTAAGGTCCTTGAGCGTCGCTGCAAACCTTTTAAAGACCGCAACACGCCGGTCGAAGGTTATGTCGATATTCGCGAACTTCTGGAGAATAAGAACATCGACGCGATTTCTATTGCCACGACCAATCACTGGCACTCTCTGGCGACGATTTGGGCCTGCCAGGCGGGCAAAGACGTTTATGTAGAAAAGCCGTGCAGCCACAATGTCTATGAAGGACGCAAGTGCGTTGAGGCCGCTCGAAAATACAAACGGATAGTCCAGCATGGCACACAGAGCCGCGGCAGCAGAAGTTGGGCAAAGCAGGTGGCCGCCGTCGCAAGCGGCAAGTACGGCAAGCTGCTGGTATCCAAGGCCTGGGCTTCCAAGAACGGAAGCGGGCGATGGAGCATCGGCTTTAAGCCGACAAAAGCGCCGCCGGAAAATCTCGACTTTGATATATGGCTCGGCCCGGCACTGGAGCAGCCGTATCATGAGAACATCATCCACTACAATTGGCACTGGTTCTGGAACTTCGGCAATGGCGAAATAGGAAATCAAGGTGTCCACCAGATGGACATTGCCCGCTGGGCCATACCGGGCGGTGTGCTGCCGAAAAGCGTCATAAGTATGGGCGGCCGCTGGGTTAACTCGACAGAAGGCTATGCACCCTTCACCGATCAGGCACAAACCCCCAACTGCCAGTTGACCATCATGGATTTTGGCGGGCCTCTACTCGTGTTCGAGGTCATCGGTTTGGTCGACAGGGCGGGCCTCGACGGCAAGAAGTATCCGAAGAAAGTAACGAATGAGTTCTATCTTGAGGAAGGCGTAATCAGGGATGGACAGTTCTACCCCAGGGGTAGTGACAAGGCCGAGCCGCTGGTGGATGTTGACATTGAAATGCCCCCCGGCGACGTCTTCGAAAACTTCATTCACGTCGTCCGTACTCGCAAGGAAAGCGATCTCCATGCCGGCATCACTGAAGCGCATCCGTCCGCTGCGTGCTGCCACCTGGGCAACATTTCCTATCGCCTCGGCAGGCAGGTCTCCGGCAATACCAGACCCGACGTACTCGATAAGCACGAGGAAGTCGCCAAGTCATGGGAAACGATTCAGCAGACCGTTAAGGGGACACTGGGCCTTGATTTGACGAAAAATACCTACCAGCTCGGACCAATGCTGAAGTTCGATCCGAAGACGGAGAGGTTCGTGGATAATCCGCAGGCTAACCTGTTGTTGACGCGCCCGTATCGCAGGCCGTTTTATGTGCCGGAAAAGGTCTGAGAAGCAGCAAGCGAATTGAGATTTACGTCAAAGTCTTTGTAAAACGATGCCGCCAACTATGAAAACAAGGCCGACGATCGTGGAAGGAAGGATCGTCTCGCCGACTGTAAACCAAATCAATACGAGCGAAAGGAAAGGAACCATGTAGATCAAGTTCGTGACATGTGCGGTTGTTTTCGAGAGTTTCAACGCTTTGAGCCACAGCAGGAACGTGATTCCCATTTCGAACAATCCCACATAAACCGCTCCGAGCAGGCCGGGCGAATTCGGGACGTGCACGCCCCCCAGAATCGCCATCAAGAGAAACGTAAGAACCGACCCGAATAAGAAGTTAAGAAAAAGCCTGACAACTTCATCGCGTTTATCGCGAACGTTGTAAATCCAGAACAACGCCCAGATGACTGAGCTGCCCGTTGCTAATGAAACGCCTGTGATGCTGGTGAATTTGAATCCGAAAATATCCCCTCGTGTCGAGACTACGAAAACACCCGCAAAGCATATGAGCGTCGCGAGAATGTCCCTGGATCTGATTTTCTGCTTGAGCAAAGGTATTGACAATAAAACGAGCGTTATCGGCCAGACGAAATTCAGCGGCTGGGCCTCCTGGGCAGGGAGTATCGAGTATGCCTTGAACAGAACGGTGTAGTAAAGGAAGGGATTCAGAAAGCCCAGCAGGGCCGAATTAAGGTAGTCTTTTCGTGAGAGACCTTTGAGCAGGCTCAGCCTGTTCGAAAGCAGAATGTATATAAAGAAAGCACAGGTTGAAGTGATCGAAGCATAGAACAGCAGCGAGAAAACATCTATATGGCGAAGCGAAATCTTGAAGGCCGACGCAGAAGTGGCCCAGAAAAGAACAGCGGCAGAAGCACACAAATAAGCTCTTGTTTGTTTTTCCATATACTCTGTATTACAGGGGTAAATCGCGGTGCGACCAGATGACGCCGCCCAACAGGGACGAAACGACGAGCAGTGATAACAAGACACAGAAGTCACCGACGGGCCAGGCTCCGTTGAATATCTCCGGTCCGTGGACGTAATGAAAAATCGTTGCCGGCGAGAGCCATTTCATTCGGGGCCACCAGTCCGCGATGATCGAGACGAAATAGTTCACCGCTAAATAGGCAACCGTCAGCCCGACGGCGGTGCCTCGGCGAAAACACGCCGCTGACAGCAATGAAACACCACCGACTGCACTGGCGAGCGTGCCGCCGATGATAGCTATTTTAAAGAATGAATACAGCGGAATCGGCTGGCCGAAGTCGTATATACTGGTGGCGGCTACTGTTCCTGTGAACATTACCATGACCAGCGCAAACATGCCGGTGACCGTGATGAGGCCGGCGCATATATAGACATGGGTTTTTGTTGCCTGGCGGCTCAGTATCAATTCCATGGTGCCGTTTTGTACTCCACCGGCCAGCAGGGAGGTCGGGACGCCCACGGCAAAGAGCATGTACAAGGTCAGAACCAAAGGATGCTGATAACCGATTGCAATGAGCCCCGATACGTTACCGACCTGTAACGCCTCGCCCCCTAAAATCGATTTGATAAACGAAGGGAGCATGTCGATAAACTGAAGGAATGTTTTGACGCTTTCGTTGTCATTCACGATGCCGCATATGGCTATCTGAAAAAGGAAAATTATTAGAGCAATAAAACCCCACGCAGGCAGGATTCGAAGCGTCCAGAATCGCAGCAGCGGCAATGGGAACGAAGTGCGTTGCTCAGTCTCCATGGTCCTCCTGCCGGTAGTATTGAATAAAAGCGTCCTCAAGCGACGTTTCCGGTGTGGCGATGCGATCGACGGGAAACCGGGCGAGCCATTTTATCACGGCTTCGGCGGTGCCGTGATAAGCAAGATGGAGCGATGTATCATTTTGCTGGATCATGCGGACTCCGGGCAGACCGTCGGCCGGCAGCGGTGGGATTTTGGTTCCTTTGACAAACCAGACTTTCAGGCGTCTCTCTCCCTCCTGCACGATATTTGAAATCGGGGCCAGCTCAATCAGGCGGCCCTGACGCAATATAGCAGCCCGCCCGCAGACGGCGGCCACTTCACTCAGGTCGTGAGAGGACAGGAGCACGGTTGCCCCCGCCTGTGCTGCCTCGCGAATCAGGTCCAGCACAACCTGGCGCACGAGCGGGTCGAGTCCTATCGTGGGCTCATCCAGAATGAGCACTTCGGGCTTATGTTGGAATGCAAAGACGACACCAACCTTCTGGCGATTGCCCTTTGACAGGGCACGAACGCGTCGATCCAGATTCAGATCGAGTCGCTCGGCCAG
>CAZTDF010000003.1:22582-50998 GCA_964612465.1 uncultured Pirellulales bacterium | reverse complement strand
CGAAGGACAAGTCCTCGACGCCTCTGGCTGAGCCGTACCGTTTCGTCAGTGTCTTGACTTCAAGCGCCTTCATAGAACCTTATTGTCTTCAATTATCTGCTTTCTGTCCAGTTGAAATCAAACCGCTAAATATGTACCGATTCAAATTTCTTCTAAAGCGTGACAAAGCATGGAGAGATACCATAGTTAATTTCCGACCGGACCGTTTAATGTGTATTCTTTGACGGCTTCGAAATAGGCCACAGTCTGCTTTCTCGCATCAGAGACAACTCCAAGTTTAGTTCTGTTGCTGCCACTGACAGGTGGCGATCTTTCATGTTCTACTGCCTGAGATACACAATCACAAGCAAACAGATATGCCGGCTTCCTGCTAAGGGATTCGATATGTAGTCACGACCGGCAGATGATCGGAAAGGTCGGACTGGATTACCCGGTGCTCAAGCAACTGCCAATCCCCTGGAACGAAGATGTGGTCAATTGTGCGGTGCGGGTCGTAGGAGGAGATTGTAAATGGGCCATCAAGCTTGGCGGCGAATTTTCCCGTATCTACGATCCGCCTTACCTCCAACTCGTTCGGATCGGCGTTGAAGTCGCCAGCCAGGATCGCAGGCCGGTCTCCGGCGAAATCAAGGAGCTGCTCCACCTGGGGGAGCCTGACCTCGTAAAAGTCGTCAGCGTTCAGATGCACAGATGCCAGCAGGATATCCTGTCCACTGATATCGGCCTTGCACCAAAGCGTGCTCTGGTCATCATAACCAATCTCGTAGAATGCTTTTTTTCCCGCCATCTTTTGATTCATCAACGGTTCGAGGGGGTAGCGCGACAGAATCGCATTGCCCTCAATCATACGGTAGAACGGCAATCCATCATTTATGCATTGACCGAACGCCCAAATGTGCATCCCTGTTTTCTCAGCCAGGACCGGCACCTGATTGAACGAACCCAGCCCCGAATCGATCACGACCTCCTGCAAAAAGACGATATCGGGCTGCTGTTGCCGGATCAGCTCACCGATTTTCTCAATGCGCTCAGCCACCCGTTTGGGCTTCTCGAAGCGCCAGCCGCCCCGGTAGGCCCCGCCCATCCAGATATTGTAGGTCATAACTTTAAGGATAACGCCATTCGCGTCGGATACAAGCGGCGCCGGCAGACGCGAGGTCCGGCCGCACAGTGGCGTTTCGCCAAGCCCAAGGAATCTGGCGTTGACGAACAACAAGGCAAGCAACACGACCGGTATAGCGACTGGGATTGAGGATGTCAGCAGCATACAGCGAGTGGCTATCCGCCGCTGTTCACGCGGCCAGGACCTGCGCCTCCAGAGCCAACAAATTGGGAGGACGGCGAGGATAACCAAGATTGGCCACATTGGACCTTCCGTGTATCGAAGCCACGCAGTGTTTCCAATTCTATGGAAACCACGTGCCGTGCGGAATCCCATGAATTGCCATCGATTACCCCCAAACTCCTGCAATCGCCGTTGCATGTTCTGTACGAAACTCGATGGGGACCCGTATGAGGACCAGCTCCAGTTTATGTCAGATTTGAAGGGACTGGTTGTCTCGGGGAGGCTCATAGACACTCTTACGTAGAATCGGCCACGCGCGGAACTCATCTCAATCCGCTGATTCTCAAGATGAAATATGAGACGATCTATACACCAGTTCGATTTCATGATTAGGATTGCCGCCATGGCCCACAGGATGAAAGACACCGCCGCCGTAATGGTCAGCGTGCCACGGCTTATCTGTCTCAGTCGTCCCGGTTTCATTTTTTAACCAGTTTCTCCATTATAAACTTAGTCTCTGTATATTTCAATGCCGCTTATCTGCCGAGCAGACCAGCCGGCCTCGCAGCTCGAAGCCGGCAGGTTCTGCATAATCTTTAGGGCGATAGTTTTCCCCTACCGGCCCTTTATTTTGGCGATGTTCTCACGTGCGTCTTTTAGCGGAAATTTGTCCGGCTTGCTGACTCCTTCATTTGAAACCAGGCAGTTCTCGAAGGCTTCCAGAGCCTTCTCGTTCTGTCCCTGATCCATGTACGCACGCCCAAGGTAGAAATATATCCACCCGAGCCCTTTGCGGACAGAATACTCACTTATGGCCGCTTGATATGTTTCGATTTCCTTGTCATATTCGCCAAGCCGATTCTGACAGATGCCGACCATCATCATTGCTTCGATGGCCATATTCAGATGTGGACACTTGTCGTGGATTTGACGGTACGCTTCCATCGCTTCGGCGTATTTCTTCTGCTTGAAGCACAAATCTTCGGCCTTCTTCATCAGGGCGCGGCATTGCTCGATGTCTTCCTGGGTGATAACCTTCACTCCCGTGGGTATCTGGAATTCGAAGAAGTCATCAGGGATGTCCTGGTCGTAAATGACTGTCTGTCCAACGAACTGCGGCTCTCCGGCCTGCTCAAGATTCATCCACATTTTGCCGCATTGAATGAGGTTGGTTTCTGTGTCTACGACGAAGGAAATCGAGGTATTGGACGGCCGGTAGCTGCATGTAACATGAACTTGCTCTTTGCCGCTTGCCGGGTCCGTTACGACAGCCTGTTTCCAGTCATCCGTAAACAGCCTCAGCGTTTCGACGATCTTGCCGGTCAGCCAGGGGCTTAGCTCGGCGGCCTGGTACCAGAATTTCAAATCTTCAATCTCAGATCCCTGTTTGGTAATCAAGACGACCTTCTCCCGAGGCCAATAGAAATAGACCGTTTGGTCTCGTAAATGCGCCACCATGGTCATCCTCTCACATTCAAGGCGCATCGCGCCCAATTCCGACTCCTGATCCGGACAGCGGATCCAGCAGTTGAAATCGACAGGTTCGGACCAGTAGTCCATCCTGCCTTTGATTTGCAGGTTATTTAATTGTTTGATTGCTGCAATAGTTCGTTCGAAGGACCACGCCGTAGACCTGTCCCATGTTGTTAGCACGAAAACCGCAACAAGGACCGCCGCGGCAGTAGTAAGTTTTGCTGTTTTAGTTCTCATAATTCTTCTCCATTTAGAGATGGGGTAAATCCGCTGATTAGCAGCCACCGCCTGTTTCATGCTTATGGAGGCATCGCTGAGAATACGCTCATCCATCGCCACTGACCCAGTCCTGTCGGCAGGCTCATGAAATGTCTTGTGCAGAAGTTCCTTGATTTTCTCGGCTCGATTCATAAATCCACCTCGCCATTCAATAGAGACTGTAGTTTCGAAATCCCGTAACGGTAGCGACTTTGAATAGTATTAATCGACTCGCCGGTTTGCTGAGCTATCTCGCGAAAACGCAGGGAACTAAGCACGTGCAGGACGACCACTTGACGCTGCTCTTGCGGCAGTTGAGCCAGAGCACCAGCTACAAAACTTCGCCGCTCTGTAAATCCCGCCGCCTGAGAAGGTTCCGGCCGGCCCGATGATTCGGTTCCGGTTCGGATGAGTGTTTTGTGCCCATTTTGCCGGTTACTGCGATTGGTGTTCCGAGCCCGGTTCGCGACGCATATCGCCAGATAGCCTTTGAGCGAACCGTTCAGCCGGAAACTCCCGGCCTGAGACGCAAAACGGACAAAAACATCGTGAAGCACATCCTCGACGGTTGTCGCATCGTTCAGCAGCGCGCCGGCGACACCGAGCAAATCCGGCTTATACTTCTCGTATATACGGCGTAAGGCATCCATATCCCCTGCGTTAAACCTCCGGATTAATAGTCTGTCTTCTATCACAACGGGCTTGCCCTTAATTACGTGAGTACTCACACGTCATAGTAGAAACACGCCAAACGGTACTTTTAGTCTACATGAATTGAAGTATTTCTCAAATTGAATGGTCCGCTTCCTATCGTTACTGATGTTGTGGCTTCTGACTGCTTACTACTTGTAGTTTGACAGGACGGCTTTCGCAACGCCTTCGCTTATCGTGCCGGCTTCGAGAAGGGCGTTAACGGATTCGGCCATTGTCACCATGCCGTGCTTTTTGCCCGTTTCGATAACGCTCCTCAGGAAGAATCCTCCTTTTCTCCTGATAATGTTCTTTGCGGCACTCGTGACAACCAGTACCTCGCAGGCGACCCTTTGTTCGCCGTTTACCGTGGGGATAAGTTCCTGGTGAATTATGCCCTGAAGAGATTCGGCCAATAAAAATCTCAACTGGCCTTCATCCGTAGCGGGGGCATAGCTCAAAAGCCTTTCGATTATTTTATCGAGTGATATGACGTGCAGCGTGGAAAGGACCATAACGCCGGTCTCTGCGGCCGCAAGGGCGATCTTGATAGTTTCATAGTCTCTCATCTCACCTATCGCAATCACATCCGGGTCCTGTCTCAGAGCTGCCCGAAGTCCTGAATAGAAACTCTTGGTGTCCCTTCCGACTTCTCTTTGTCTGACAACGCCGGCTTTATTCGTATGCACGTACTCGATCGGATCCTCGATGGTCACGACGTGTTTCTCGCTGGTTGTGTTTATTTCATCGATCATCGCCGTCATTGTCGTAGTTTTGCCCTGGCTGGTGCTTCCGGTTATCAGCACAAGTCCTTTTGTTTTGCCGGCAAGGTCTTTGACGATGTCCGGCAGAGATAATTCCTGAATCGTTTTCGGTCGGTTGGGAAGGATTCTGATTGTCGAGCCGACCGCACCATTAAAATAGCCGACATTGATCCGGTACCTGCCGGCTCCGTCCGCCAGCATCAGGTCATAATCAAGATTCTTCTTAAACTCGGCCTGCTGTTCTTCGGTAAGTAGTTCCAGCGATATGTCCCGGCTCTGCTCGGTGGTCAGCTTTTCCTTTGTAATCGGGACCAGTTTTCCTCCCACCCGAAAGAGTACCGGGGCACCGGCACAAATATGAATGTCAGTTGCCTGTTGGGCTTTTGCGTGCTCTAAGAGTTGTTTCCTGCTGATCATGGAACTCGATTCTATATTTGCCGGTGCCTTTGAGAGTCTGCCTGCCTCGGCTGCACGATGTATTTATTTGAACTTCCGCCTCTTCGTCCGATGTAATACTCATAGTCACATCTAATGCAGAAGCGCCAATATTCATTTCGCTCACGTCCAATTGTATAGTTTTATCAAAGATTTCGCTACTTTTTTCCCGGGTATTTTCATTTGCCCACAATAAACCGCTTGCCAACAGGTTTCGCCTGCATGCCTTCAGATAAGTATTTTGCGACTGGAATTGCATCGTGTTGGCGATACCGGATAAGGCGAACATCTCGATTCCGATAACGATGATCGCCATAATAACAAGTATTAAAACAAAGCCGCGGCGCCTTTGGTTCTTCATCTTTATCTTAGCTCCTTTCCGAGTGCACCTGCAAAATACAGATGTGAATGGGCCATTTTCTTTTTCCATTCGCCCCGCCTTTTGTGCTCGATATGGGTGTTTGCCTCGACAGCATAGCCTCGACCGTTTTCGGCCCAAACCTTCCATTGCACGCTCGCGTGAGGCAGTAACCAGGTTATTGGATTCTCGGCCTTGCTTTGCCGGGCGTCCGTTAGTTTTTGTCTAAGCACCTGGCCATCCTTCAATTGATAACTGAACACGCCTTCCGGCAACTCGATTAAGACTTGCCGGTCGTTCAGGATGTGCCCTGCATAGGATAGCGGAAGCCCTTTCGCCCGGTCGATATCCTTCTGCATCTGCGACAGCATATGCAACAGTGTCGTGTGCTCGTTCGCTATCCTAATAGACCATGGAATCTCGCTGACAAGTGTTTTAAATAATCCGTCAAAGAAAAGAAAGACAAAAGGAGTGATTACGATGATCAACATGATTTCCATAAAGCTAAAGCCTTTACGCATATATATCACTTCCCTTCGGTAAAAGGTTCGTTCCTTGAAACATATCTGGAGAGTTGAATCTCTACTTCCTTACGAAAGTTTCTGCCGCTTGCTGTGACGTTCACCAATTCCATGCCTTGCCACTGGTCGTCCCCGTCTGATTTCTCGATAGAGACGCTAATCTGAGGCCAAATTCGGTAAAAGTCTTCATCAGGTATTGATTTGCCCGTTGCGGTGAGGCTGTCAAGCTCCGCCTGGGCCGCTGCGATACATTGCAGCCTTACTAACTGGTAGCGATTGAACTTTGCCAGGCCATTCATTGATAATGCCAGGCCGGCCAGGAGCATTGCCATGATGGTCAAGGCAACAATTATCTCCGTCATTAAGAAGCCACCGTATCGTATTATTTTACGTGACATAAATTCGCTCCATATATCCACATTACGGCATAACCAGGCCCGTCAAACTATCGATTATTAAAACACTTGGAGAAAATATCGCATATATAACAAATCCCACGATTGCTCCCGTTAGAAGTATTAAACAGGGCCACATGATGAATCTGGCAAGGTTCACGCAATAGCTGTAGTTTGTGCGATAGAACGACTCGAGCGTTTCTAATATCGTCAGAGTATTGCCCTGATTCACTTTCTCATCGAACGCCCAGGCCAAAGGAGAGCCTAATCTACTTTCTCTGATTGCCGCAGCAATATTCTCACCTCGCTCTACTCTATCCAACCATCTTCGCAAACGCTTTTTAAAGCAATTATTCACATCCAAGCCAAGTGTATTTTCGATAGCTTCATTAACGGCACAGCCGGCATTGAGTGACAACCGGAGAAGCTCGACAATCTGGACCAGCGAATAATTTTTCTCGAAGTTATGCAATACTGGCAGATGCCATTTAACAAAGTCACCCATTCGCGAAAACAAATAGGGTTTGTCGGGCCGACGGGGCCTGAATTTGCTGTATATCGAAATTATTATAATCGCGATAAAGAATAATATAACCGCAGGCCAGATTAAACACGCATATTCGTAAGCGACAAAACTCGTAATTCCTATGAGAAATCGAGTAGCCGCCGGAAGTGCCGCTCCCTCAATCATTTCCTCTAGCGCCGTCTCAAGCACCGGAATGACAAAAGTCATAAAACTCAACAATATGAAGAATGTAAAGACCATTAATATTACCGGATAAATCGGGTGAACCGGCCTTATCTTTCTACGTTCGTCTGCTTTAGCCACCATATCCACTTCTACTGCATGGATTGCGCGGGGAAGCTGGTCAATCTTCTCAGCAGCGGCGATCATTGCCAACGCATATCCGGGACAGGTAGGATAACCCCGCCTGATTGACTCGCTAAGCGAATAGCCCTGTACCAGCCATTTTTGTATTCCATTCAGGATTCTTGAACGGTTATCAGTATATCCGCTCGCCGCCGATTCAAGGGCCATCGGAAGCGGCAGATTCTGCCGCATGCTCGAACCAATCGTCGAAATAATATAAGCATCAGTCGCATGACGTGATGTTAAACCATAGGCTATGATTGAGCCTACTAACAAGATAACAAACATAATGCCGGCAATAAAAAAAGGCCCGACAAAAGCGCCCAAAGCTATTAATAGAAGTAATAATATAAAGATTCCGAGAATCCATTTAGCACATGTTTTGGGCCATTGTTCCGAGTCAGATTCGGGTTTAGACACCAGAACGACAATGATTGAAATAATGAATATGCCAGGTGAGATTACCACAGCAGCGGTATTTTGATCTGCAGCTCCAATAAAAATCATTGTGCCGGCAACAAATGGCGAAGTCACCAGGGCGATTGTCGGATACTTCCACCCGAGATACATGTAAACAAGCAACAATAATATCGTGAATATTATCAACATATCGAAACCTACCCAGATAAAGCCGTTATAATTCCTATCATCGGCAAAAACATTGCAAGGATGGTTATTGCCAGAAAACATCCCACTCCGATCAGCATGACCGGTAACAATATCGCCTGCAATCTTGCCTGGCCGCAGCGTGCCTGCTCGGCGTACATCTGGCCCAGACTGTAAAGGTTATCCTGTAATTCGTTGCGCTGGGTGCCCAGTTGAATCGAATATAAGAACAACCTTGGTATTACCCGACAGAGCTGTCCGGCCTCTAAAATATTTGCTCCCTGTTCGATTTGTGCCGCAAGTGCCTCACTTTCAAGGATCAGTTTTTCACTTCCCGTAGCACCTGAGCTTAACCTCAGCGATACAGGCATATCGGAGCCGGCCGCCACCATTATTGCCAACCCCTCAGCCATCCTGCTGAGCATGCTGCTGTGGTAAACTCTGCCAATGACCGGGGTGCTCAGGAGAAGCGACTCCTTGAATCTGCGTCCCGCCGCCGATGCGGAAAGCATCGCAAACAGAGCAACTATAACGGCGATCACAATTCCTATTGTGGTCCAGAAAGGCACTACGTTTTTAGCCATACTTAAAAATAATTCGGTCAGTGCCGGCAGCCTGCTGCCGGCTATTTCTTCAAGCACCGATTCGAACTGCGGAATGATGAACAGGAAAACACCCGTCAGAATAATTGACGCCAGGACAAGGATAACCACAGGATAAGTCATCGCTTCGAAAATTATTCTCCTTGTCTGAGTGGCCATCTCCAGATGCCTGTTGAGGCTGGTCAGCATTTCGCTCAATCGGCCTGTTTCGACTCCTGCTTTCAGTATTCGGCCGTACAGAGGTGGGAAGTGCTTCTGTCTCTTTTCAAACGCTTTCTCAATGCTCACTCCCGCTTCAAGCTCATCGGCAATCGCATTGACGAGCCGGCGCATCGACCTTGAGCTGATATCGCCGGCAAGCTCCCGCAAACCTCTTTCCAGAGGGATGCCGGCTTTGGTGATCGACGCCAACTGCTGATTGAAAAGCATAAACTCATTTCTGCCGATAGCCGTTTTGGGCTTTTCCGCTTTGGCCTTTTCGACGGAGTTTACGACAAGCTGCATCTGTTTTAGCAGCTCGTCCGCCTCTTGATTTGTGCCCGCCTCAATTGTGCCTTTCATCAGCCTGCCGGCCGACGTCAGTGCGTTGTATTCGAATGTAGCCATTTTCGATCCTCGTATATCAAACTACTTCTTCAATACTATTTCATAGTTAAAAGCATCCCGCTCACTACCACCTTCCGGTATAGTTGACTTTAACACCGCCCCTGTAGAAGTGCGGTGATACTCAAATGCTTTGCCGCTCAATACGTCCTTTGGCACCTCCATTTGACTTATATCGCTTAGCGTCTCGGGAAGTTGACCATCGTGCGTTGCCGCATAATGCCGTATCGCCTCCACGCATTGCAGCCCATTCAAATTATTATCCAGACGTTTTGAAATCGACCGTACTCGATCAAATGCCATTTCCCTTTGCTCGGCAGTCTGTTCTCGCCTAAGATCGTCAGGAGGCAAATCGAGACTCACCTTCTTCTCATGCTCTATTGCCTTTTCTACATCGACGAACGGCTTGGGCATATCAGTCAGCGCCCGGTACAAGTTCGGCGAATCCTGCCCTTGCACATACTGCTCGAGTTCTTTGCACATAATTGCACCGACAGAAATTCCCACCAAACCCTGTACAATCATAGGAGCCTGCCCCAGGTCTCTGGCCATTACGAACGCGGTTCGCATCGCGATAGCGGCCCCCTCATAGCCACCCCGGCTGATTTCCAGCCTTGCCCATAGCTCAAGTATAAAGGCAAGCTTACGATACCCGCTCAGATCCGCAGGCTGGTTCCCAGGTTTCCACTCGGGCCAGTTACACTCTTTGCACCTGGTCGCCCGCACCGCGAGTTTTAGAGGCTCAAGATATTTCTGCAACGTCTCTTCGGCCTGCTCCTGTGGGAACTGTTCGATCGGCAGCTTTAACCACTCGACTATCTGATCTTGATTGAAGTTTTCCGGAATCGACTTAATCGCTTTTTCGTATAGCGGCGCAGCATCGGCGTCGATTTGATCCTCAGGTTTTACGATAAGCTGGTATTTCTTCTCAAGCTCGACGGCCTTTGCCGGATAAATCGTTAGTTCAACCGGGCCTTCAGCAGAACGGCGAGCATTCGCCGGAACCACGATCGGCAATAGAATAATAAAATAGATGAGAGTGCGTTTCATCATAGATTTCCTATATACCAATTCCACGTCATTATTATTCGGAATCCTTGCGCAAATGTGCTCTAATCATCCAGTCATATTTCTTTTCGACGTCTTTTACATGCGTGTATGGAAGCGCCAATCGAGAGTGTGAGCGGGCAACGTTCCGGTCATAGGCGACGTATACACCTTTGGTGCTGGTTGGATTGAAATTCAAACAAATATAAAAACGTTGGGGAATCTTAACAGGATCAATGGGAATCTGAAACCATTGATTCTGGCCCCGCTTGAATATACTATATGGATGGCTCAATTCATGCAATAGCTCAAACTGCTCGTCACAGATATAGATGGCAAAATCTTCCCTGGGAGGTTCGAGCGTGCCGTACCGTGCTCCAAAAACATCAATCCTGTCGAGCAGCCAGACTCCCGGCGGTTTGCGAAACAAAATGGCGTACCCCGTGCCGGCAAAACTACATTTTCTCTCCGCGGTACCATCATCGTAGTGGATCATCGCGCCTGTCTGATCGAATTTGACTTTTAGATCGTCAAAGTAGCTGTCGTCTATCTGTCGTTCTTTCACGTTCCATTTTGTTTCAGGTATCAGGACTTCTTTCGGGATCCAGTCACCGGCAGTCACATCGTCGGTAATCTCGCGGAGCGACCGAACAAACAACGGCATAAGTTCCTTACCGGAGGGTTGTTGAGAAAGAGCCCGCCTGATCGCGGCTCCCAAAATTGAGCGTCCATGTTTTTTCTCAATCTCGTAGAATACCTTAGCGGCTCGACGAGTCGCATCAAGATTCGCCCAATCCGCACGTTCAACCTGGTTTTGGAGCCGCAGCAGGCCTTCGGCGGATTTAACATCGTAGGGTTTCGGCCAGATTTTTTGTCCAAGACGTTCAGTCACCGCGTCCACTACAACAGATCCGGAGTAATGGGCCCATCCTTCTCCGACGCCGTCAGGCAATCCAACCTGATTTTTCATCCCCCGGTACATCACGATATGGCCTAATTCGTGACAAATCCCATAGATATTGAAAATCCCGCTTTTGGGTGAAGGAGCCAGTTGGTGTTCTGATGAGACGGTCAGAAATATATGGGAACTGCCATCTGTCCATAAACTTACATTTTTCCGGGGTTCTCGCTTGGCCTCAAAAACTATAGTCTCAGGCAGAGAAAATCCGAAAGTATTTTCATATTCACGACGAGCTTCCGAGAGAATCGCGGCAAAAGCCTCGCCGTAGGCTCTGTCGATTCTCGTAGTCCTGACAATAACACCTGGCTTTTCATAAACGATTGCATCGGCCGGCGGCAATTCCGAGAGACAACAACAACATGATACGGCCAGAAAGGATAAGATACTTAGCTTGTTCACATTGAATATTTTCACTTTCCATAACTTTTTGATAATTTCAGTCGGCACTTGAATCATCCTGGAGTACTCCGCAAACCATGTTTAGCTCTTCGGCGGTTGTGATGCCGTCATTAACCAAACGTTTGCCGTCGAAGAGCATTGTCGTATGGCCTCTGTCTTTGAGGATATTTTCAAGCTCATCCAGGTCGGCCTTGGCTAAGATGGCTTTTCGCAGTTGACTATCCAATTGAACCATTTCAGCAATCAGAACACGGCCCTTGTAGCCGGTATTAAAACAGTCATCACAACCTGTCGCTTTGAACGAATTCGTACTTTCAACTTTCTGCATGCATTTTCTACAGAGTTTTCTTACCAATCTTTGATTCAAGACTGCCGATATGCTGGATGTGACCTGGTAAGGTTCGATACCCATCTCCAACAGTCGCAGCAGTGCCCCGGCGGGCGAACCGCTGTGCATAGTGCTCATCAGCAAATGGCCAGTCAGCCCCGCTTCGATAGCGATTTTGGCTGTTTCGGCGTCACGGATCTCCCCGATCATCAAGACCTGCGGGTCCTGTCTGAGCAGGGACCTCAAGGCGGTCGGAAAGGTCATCTCGCCGTGAGGTGTAATCTGGACTTGCGTAGCTCCATCGATTCTGATTTCAACAGGATCCTCAAGAGTGACTACGCTCTTGCCGGCATAAAATTTTAGAATATGACGCAGCAGGGCGGCAAGTGTTGTGCTTTTGCCGCTGCCAGCCGGGCCGGTCAACAGCAAAACTCCCTGGTTCTTAGCGGTAATGTTCTTAAGCCCTGTGTATAATGGTTTTGAAAAGCCCAGTTGATCAAGTTCCATAAGCTCGGCGTTGTTGTAGAATAAACGAACGACCGCCCGCTGGCCGTGTATCGTTGGGAATACTGCCAGCCGCTGGTCCATAATTTTGGCACCCTGGTTCTTTGTGATTTCAATTCGGCCTTCCTGGGGGATATCATTGCGATAAGTCAAAAGCCCCCCGAGAACTTTTAACCTTGCAATCACGTTGTCGGATATCGTGCCGGGCAGCTTTTCTATGGTGCTCAGAACGCCGTCAAGACGAAATTTTATAGCTAATTCCGCGCCCGTAGGTTCGAAATGGACGTCGCTTGCACTACATTCTACGGCTTTTGTGAGCAAATCATTCACCAAAGACACAATATCATTTGCGTTCTCGTGCTTTCCGTAAGAGCTTTTATTACAATTGCTTATGTCCATATTTATGCAATTTGATTTTGATGAATTCTGCATTTTTCAATACTCTGTACTACAATATAAGACGCAGCGGCATACCTAAACGTTATCCAGGAAAAAGGAAAATTTTTCACTATATTACGAAGAATTTTGTTAACATATTATTTAGTGCTGCGTCTTAATAGATAGATGGTGTAACACAGGGTGAATTGACGCTTATGTTTGGTAAGGCAATAAGTTACAGATCGGTTTGGGATTTCGCCGCTGATGAGTCTGTCGTTGAGAGCCAGCGATGGATACTCTCTACGATGCAGAAGTACGGCCAGGAACTGGTTACGATGCTCTGGCGAATTCTGGGCAACGAACAGGATGTTTGTGACGCTTACCAGGAAACGTTTCTGCAACTGGCCCATTATGAAGGAGGGCGAAAACCAGAACATCTAAAAGCGTATGTTTTTCGTTCAGCGAACAACATTGCAATCTCGATGCTGAGACGAAAGATTGCCGAGAGAAACAGGCGGTCCAGGCCTTTAACGACAACGTCTGTGAGCTCTCCTGCCAGGGAGATTGATTCGAAGTACCTGCAGGAGACCTTAAGAAGTTATATTGCTCAATTGCCTGAGCATCTAAGAAACGTTATTACATTACGCGACCTGGCGGAATTACCTTACTCTCAAATCAGCAGGATATTAGGCATATCAGCAGCGACAGCAAGAGTTTACCGGTGCAAAGCAATCCAGTTATTATCAGTGTGGATGGGTAAAGAAGAATAAAAATGAGAATTATGAAACTAAACAATCGATGCAGACGAATCAGAACATGGCTATATGCAGCTATGAACAGGCGTTTTGGTCCAGAGGCAAGCTGGCTGCACAACCATATTATGTATTGTCCGAGATGTCAGCGCAGACTCGTTTCGTGCGGTAAAGTAAATCTTGCTTTATCGTTTATGAAAAGCCAGCCTCTTGCCCTTGATTTGCTGATGCGTGCAAATACGCAGGCTATTGCCGTGCTCAAGCACAGTCTACGGCGTGAACCGAAGGCTCAGAAGCTCGAACGGAAGCTTCCCGAGCCAAAACTGCTGGAAAGGTGCAGTCATTATGGGCACTCTGTGGTGAATTTAGCAGCTTGCATTCTAATTCTGTTTCTCATGAAGATCGGTGTTTTTTCCTCTATGGGTAACCTACAAACTCAGGGCCAAAAAGTCATCAAGCAGTATTATGTCAAACAGGTGGGTGGAGACCTGGCGGATGAGATTTTCGCAAAAGACACGGAGCTTCCGTCTTCTGCGGATTTTGATAACATTGCCAACGCTTAATAAATCCCGCGTCAAGCACACTCCAAATAATTCGAATAATCATTTCGGCACGGAAATTCCAATCTCGCGGCTCAAAGCAAGGTTCTATCGGACGTTTAAAAAGTATCGCTTTTATAGCGTGAGCTGATTTGATTAGCCTCTAATTATTACTTATATTTTATTTAACGCTTCCCATGGAGGTTTTTATATGCTCATCCGGAGAGGTGAAGCAAGTTTTCGTTTTGGATACACTTTCGTTAAGTTCTGTGAAACAGGAGCGTTTGACCGGGTTTGGAGATATAAAACGCTTAGAACTGGGGGTATTATAGAATCATGGCACGGATTTTTGGATTTAAAGTCAAAGAGCAGCAAACCTGCAAGAACCAAATTAACAGTCATTTAGATAATGGCGACGATGAGGAAATCAGCGGTCTGTCGCAACTGTATAGCCCAGAGCAGGAACAAGAGAGTGCCACTCAGATTCGGGATGAGGCGGATGTCCTTTCCGAAATGGGAAAAATTACGGGCGAACAGCTCTCTGAGCTGAGGCGAATACAGAAAAAGAGGGCAAATTGTGATATCTGTCAATTAATTAAGGAACTGAACTTAGTTCATGGACCGGATATCTCAATGGCGCGGGCAAACCTTTACGGATGCGAATTTAAAAAGATCGAGCCGGAAAAGGTCGACAAAAATGTCTTTAATAAGCTTGACCTTGAATACATAAAAAGCAACCGCATCATGCCTGTCGAGATCAAAGACGAAATCCTCGTTGTGGCAACAAGTCGTCCCGCAGACCTTTTCATTATCGAAGACGTTAAACGGCAAACTCAGATGAAAACCGAGACAGTCGTGTGCCTTGATGAAGATATAGATAAGGTCTGCGAGACCTTCGATAGCGAAAAAATCGATTACGACATTGACGATATCATAAACGATATGACAGATGTTGAGGTTGTCCAGGACCAGCAGGAAGAGTCAGATGACCTTGAAAAAATGGCAGGCCAGTCGCCCATCATTAAATTTGTCAATTATCTGATTAGCAACGCGGTACGTGAGGGTGCCAGCGACATTCATATCGAGCCCAAGGAAAAGTTCCTGAGGACAAGGTACCGCATAGACGGCGTACTTTTCGAAATGAAACAATCGCCGTTGAAGATGCATCCCGCGATTGTCTCACGAATTAAAATTATGGCCGACCTCGATATTTCCGAAAGACGGCTGCCACAGGACGGTAAAATCAAGGTTTCCATCGGTGGCAGGGCAATCGATTTGCGTATATCGACACTGCCGACGAATCATGGAGAAAAAGTGGTTATCCGTGTGCTGGATAGTGAATCCATTACGCGAGGCCTTGAGCAATTGGGAATGGAGCCCGATGTGATGAAAGGTTTTGCCGATCAGATAGCCATGCCTCACGGGATTTTACTCGTTACCGGCCCGACGGGCTCCGGCAAGAGCACCACACTTTACTCAGCTCTGCCACAGATGGACGGTGATAAATTGAATATTTCAACCGTTGAGGATCCGGTTGAATATCAACTTGGTTTCTGTAATCAGGTTCAGATTAACGAAAAAATCGGTCTGGATTTCGCTATGTCGCTCAGGAGTTTGCTGCGTCAGGACCCTGATGTGATAATGATAGGAGAGATTCGTGATAACGAGACCGCCCGGATAGCGGTTCAGGCGGCTCTGACAGGTCATTTGGTTTTATCGACGTTGCACACAAACGACGCAGCCTGCAGTATTACAAGACTGGTTGATATTGGCATTGAGCCGTACTTGATATCGGCATCGTTGAACGGAGTACTTGCACAGCGATTGGTAAGGAAGATTTGCCCGAAGTGCAAGGAGATACACCAGGTCACGGAGCATGTGGCCAAATACGTGCAAAAGGAGGGAGTGGAACCGGGACAGATTTATCACGGCGCAGGTTGTGATTACTGCCGGGGTTCAGGCTATGTAGGCCGGGTCGGTATTTATGAGTTATTGATTATTGATGAGCAGTTCAGAGACATGATTAACAAGGACTCCTCTGTGAACAACATGCGCAGAAGCTTTCATGAAAGTGGCCGGCGGAGTTTGTTCGATGACGGTATTATAAAGGTAAAGCAGGGCCTCACGACAATGGAAGAGGTACTGCGTGTGACAAAAGTGTATGGTGAAAACGAAAATGAAGATTTTGTTGAGAACACCAATCCCGGTTCATAATGAGAATGTAAAGGCGAATATGGCCCATACTAATCAGGCGGGATATTGAAATAGACGATTAATAATTGAAAAATAAGATCATGTTTAAGAAATCTCTTATTCTCGGTTCGGTACTGTTGCTTATCGGTGCAGGTATGTATTGGTGGATGATCGCCGGCAAGCAACAGCAGCAGCAGAATGAAGTTAGCTATAAGTTTACAGAGACAGACGATTATATCAGGCAATATCAGGAGTGGCTGCAGTTGCCTCCGGAACAGCGAGCTGATTTGCCTCTGGTATTGGACAAGTACGGAAAAAACAAAACAAACGATCAACTCAGGCAAGAACAGCAGGCAAGGCTCAAAGCGGATATGAAAAAATTGGCCGCGAGCGAAATCGCTGCGAATCCTTTTGCGGATGTTCTGTACGGCGAGAACTGGCAAAACGACCTGAGCGAGTACAAGAAACGAAATGAGTTGAACGAGTATGTGCTGACAAGCTCTATTGTCTGTACAACCATGGGCGGCAGTATTTATACATGGTGGATCCTGCTGTGGATTTCTCGCTTTATTATAAGGGTTTTATCCGGCTTTAGACGTTTCATCGCCAGTAGTCATGGTAATCTTAAAAAAGATAAAGGCGATATACCTGTTATAGCCGATGCAAAAGATTTGCTACAAGAGCCACAAAAAAAGAAAACTCCCGAAAAACAGAATCGCCTTGAGAAACATTTGAACGTCTTTGTCAATTCGGGCCGTCAGTGTCCGGTCTCTGTTAAAAGTGGGCCTAAGGCTGTAGAAAGAGTGGCAAGCAAAGAAAAGTTTTCGAATGGTACTGAGAAGATCAACAGGTTGCTTTCCGATGAAAAAACCGCTGTCATCAAAACAACCACCAAATGGGGCGAACAGCGTTCCGAGACCGAGGAGCATTCAAAACCGCTCAACAGTGCCATTAACGAGCTTACTCAACAGGTCTCGGCCATTCGTGAATACGCAGCCTGCCAGCAGGACAGGCTGGAAAAGCTCCAGGATGGTTATGACTGGAACATAATCAGGACTTTTTGTCTGCGAGTTATACGCTGCATAGACAATCTTGAAAGCCGTATTAGTCGGCTCGGCGAAGAAGATGCCAAGGCAATACATCTCGAGGAAGTAAGGGATGAGCTTATCTTTGCTATGGAGTCAAGCGGTATCGAGCAATATGAACCGGAGATAAACAGTCAATATCGAGGGCAGGAAAAGTACGCCGAAGCCGTCAAGGACAAGCAGCAAAGTGACGACCCGAAACAGACGGGAATAATTGCAAAAGTAATAAGACCAGGCTATCAATACTTTATTAACGAAGGAAACGTCAAGGTGGTTCGCCCGGCTCAGGTCAAGCTGTTCGCTTGATGATTGAATTGTGAATTGATTCATGATTTACCGAACCACAATATAGGGGGTGTAAAATGACTAATATCGTGGGAATAGATCTCGGCACGACATTCTCGGCACTATCGATTCTCAATGCTATCGGCAAGCCGGAGATAATCCCAAATGCCGATGGTGAAAGACTCACTCCATCTGCAATTTTCTTTGACGAAGAGAACTCAGATATCGTCAGAGTAGGTATTGAAGCGATTAATTCAAGGCATCTGAATGCTCAGCGATCTGTTCGCTGGATCAAGCGGCATATGGGAGATGCCAATTATCGCAGAAAAATCGACTCGAAGGACTGGACGCCTGTGAAATTGTCCGCTTTGATTCTGAAAAAGCTTAAACAGGATTGTTCTGTAGAGCATGGCGATATTTGCGATGCCGTAATTTCCGTCCCGGCCCACTTTGATGAAGTCCGCAGAAAAGCAACCATGGAAGCGGGAAAGATAGCCGGTTTGAACGTGATCGGAATTGTCAACGAGCCTGTAGCTGCCGCCCTGTATTATGCTACCACACGGCAGGTCTCGGGAACGGTCCTGGTCTATGACCTCGGTGGAGGAACATTCGATGTGACTATAATGGAAGTCAAGGGCCATGAGATGAAGATTATTTGTTCGCAGGGAGACCATGCTCTCGGAGGCATCGATTTCGACCAGAAAATATTAGAGATGCTGGAGCAAAAGTACAAAGAAAAGTTCAATGCCGAGCTGATCGGTTCAGATGAGGATAGAGCAAAGTATGAAGATGAAGCCGAGGATATTAAAAGGACTTTATCCCGGCGTAATGTTGCGAAAAAGATGCTCTACGGCCCGGCGGGCAATATGAGAGTGGAAATAACCCGAGAGATGTTCGAAAAGGCAATTGCTCCCTTGATGGATCGTGCGGATATTCTGGTGGAAGTCGCCCTTGGCGAGGCAGGCATTGAACCAGCCGGAATTGGCAAAGTACTATTGGTAGGCGGCAGCACCCGAATACCGCTGGTCCAGCAGCGCCTCAAGAAAATGTTTGGCAAAGCGCCTCAGACCGCCGTTAATGTCGATGAATGCGTGGCACTCGGTGCTGCTTTGCACGCTGGATTGACAATGCTAAGAGAGAAACCCGATATTATGTCGGCAGGAATTTCCGGCGGCCTGATGGACATAAATCTGACCGATGTTTGCAATCACAGTTATGGCACTATTTGCGCTCCCATTGATAAGGAAACAGGCCGGCGAGTAATTCAAAATCGCATCATTTTGAATAAAAATACACCATTGCCGTGCGAAACATCTCAGATGTTCTACACTCTCAAAAAGGGGCAAGCGGAGGTTGAGGTGACCATTACCCAGGGTGAAGGCAACGATGTCGAGTTCGTTAATAATATTGCGACGTATAAATTCGAGCTTCCTCCGGACAGACCTGCAGAATGCCCGATCAAAGTCACTTATAGCTATGATGTGAACCAGCGAATGCACTGCAAGTTCGAAGACGTAGAGTCGGGCAGAGTGCTCGAGGTCGATCTCGGCCTGGACCAGGATGGCAAAATGTCCGAGAGCGACATAAAAGACAAGAAGGGGCAACTTACTGCAGTAGGCAAAGCGAAAGTTAAGTAATAATGTGAGCGGGTGTGGAGATGAGCAGACTTCTGATTATAGTTTCGATTATGCTTGCGGCATTTGTGGCGGTTTTTTTCCCCGGTTTTATTGGTCGCTTCAGACTAAGAGTCCTGGATTGCTGGTCAAAGCTTTTAGAACTGGTTGATCGTGCCGTATTCAGGGACATCGCAAACCAGCTAAGAATGCCGGAGAAGTTTGGCAAAATCAAATCCCGGCTCTTGCATCAGGCGGAACCCGAGCGGTTTGAAAAGTCTTCCCAGCCGGTTGATGTGAGAGTATTGAATTGCCGGATCCAATGGACAAAACTGGAAGAAGAAAATAGCGTATATGATGCATTCAGCCTCGAAATTTGCGGCTCAATTCATGCTCCGAACGATATGTGCGACACGACTTTGCAGATATCAATCATGGATGTCACAGATGGAGCGACCGACGCCAAAGTCGTGCAGTCCCGGCTTGCACAATGGTCATCACAGGATGGACCGGACCCATCCGCATTTTGCTACAGAGCCCGGCTCGGCAAACTTCCCCACCAAGTTACTACTCTGTCAGACTGGACGGCTATTGCTCAGATTCGTTTCGATTGGCTCCTGTTTCCTCGCAAAGGAAAAAGGAGGCTGCAGTTCACTACGTCGATCATGTCAGCCGACAGCAATCAGGAGCTCGCGTGCGTGCAGTGTGAGTTTGCCTGCGAAAATCGCGCCTTCGGATATATGAACCTGCAGGAAAATATCGAGCGGACAAATATCCTGGCGGTTGCACTCGCATTCGCTGTCAGTGCGGCAGACAACAAACTCTATGACTGTGAGGTTGAACTCATAAAAAACTGGGCAAGAGACAATATTCTGGAAAATTCCGCGTCTGATAAGGACAAGCGCAAACTCGACAAGGCACTTGAAAAAACCATTGCCTTCTTCCGCAGCGGCAGCAAGCTCGACACATATCATATATGTGATGAAATCGTTGGAATTGCTCCGGTAGCCCAGCGATATGATATTCTGGAGCTTTGCCTGTACGTAGCGCAGTCAAAAGGTTCTGTTTCTGCCGAAGAATTAACTTTCTTAAAAAATATGGCAGATTGGCTTGAAGTCGACACCGACAAATTTCGTATCATGATGGAAAAAGTCCTTCCGGTCGACATGCATGAAGTCAGGGATGTAGAGACCATCCTTGGGATTACTTCGGATATGAGCAAGGAGAGGGTTCGAAAACACCTGAATAAGGAATACGGCAAGTGGAACTCACGAGTAACAAATGCTGATCCTGATATTCAGACCCAGGCCGACCAGATGCTCAAGCTGATTGCTGAGGCAAGGAGCCAATACACAGCCGACGCCATTGTTTCTTAAGAAGACAACAGAGCGACGGTTTATCAACATACCTCAAATTTAAATCCCCATTCATAATCTGATATGCCGGCGGTAAGCCTGTCGAAACTGGAAGCACTGTTGCGTATGCCTGGCTAATACGTTATCATACCCGCTATGAAAAATGCCATTAGAATTGTTTTAGCGATTGTTGTCATTGTTGCGGTGTGTGTACTTTTTGCGGTTTTAATCATAAACCGACCCGAATCCGGCGAAGAGCAGGCGGTTACGGAATCTGCAAAGCCACAGTTCACTCTCGACGACGGAAGCAGTTGGCCTATGTTCAGGGGCGAACGTGGTCTTTTAGGCAGAGCCTCGGGAACGCTGCCTGATGTGCTTACCGTCGTCTGGAAATTTAAAACGAATGATTCTATTAAATCTTCGCCGGCCATCGTTGGCGACCTCGTTTTCATAGGTTCGTCAGATGCTAATATTTATGCGATAGACCTAGAAAGCGGGCAGCAAGTCTGGGCATTCAAAACAACCGATGCGATTGAAGCTGCACCTTGTGTAATCGAAGGGGCTGTTTTTGTGGGCTCACTGGATGGTTTTTTATACGCCCTTGATGCAAAAGACGGCTCACTCAAGTGGAAGTACGAGACGGACGGACAGATTCTCGGGGCTGCTAACTGGACGCGCAGCCCGGCCGGCCGGATATGGATACTTGTGGGCAGCTACGACAATATACTGCATTGCGTGGATTCGACAGACGGCAAAGTCGTCTGGACGTACGAATCGGATAACTATATAAACGGCTCACCCGCGGTAAGCGACCAAAAGGCCGTGTTCGGCGGCTGCGACGCAATGATTCACGTCGTGTCGCTAATTGACGGCAGCAGGGTGACGCAAATCGACAGCGGTTCTTACATCGCGGCTTCCGCTGCATTTCTCGAAGGCGAGGTTTATGTCGGCAACTATGATAATATCTTTATGAAAGCAGATATTGCCGCCGAAAAAGTCGTATGGGAATATGCGGGAAGCGATGCTCCATTTTTTTCTTCGCCTGCCGTTGGTGAAAACGTAGTTGTCTTCGGAGGACGTGACGAACGTGTGCATTGTGTCGGCCGTGACGATGGGAAAGTCGTCTGGACATTTCAGACGCGGGGCGAGGTTGACAGCTCACCGGTGATTTGCGGCGACAAAGTGGTGGTGGGCTCGGAAGACGGCCGGCTATACATTATACGGCTGTCGGATGGAAGCGGTGTTTGGTCCTACGAGATCGGTCAGCCAGTTACTTCTTCGCCAGCCGTGGCCAGGGGAATGGTTATTGTCGGCTGTGACGACGGTTATGTTTATGCCTTCGGTGCCATGCGATAGAATCGATGCGGTTGCTACTGAGCCCCGATTTTCGAAAGCACATTGATACTCAAGTTAGGTGGAGTCAAAGAAATGGCACTCAAAACATGGATTCTCTTAGTGGCGACATTTGTTGCTGTAATTGTAACTGGATTTTCAGATGTATCAGCACGCGAGATTTATGTTGCAAAAACGGGCAGCGACTCAGCTTTCGGAAGTCAGACCGTCCCATTTCTGACCATCAACAAAGCTGCTTCCATCGCCCAGCCGGGAGATATCGTGACGGTTCACGCCGGTACGTATCGCGAATGGGTCAAGCCGCCCCGGGGCGGCACCGGCGATGGCATTCGCATTACATACCGTACCGCAACGGGCGAGAAGGTTTTAATAAAAGGTTCCGAACGTATCACCTCCTGGAAACATCAAGACGGCGGCGTTTGGCAAGTTGAGTTACCAAATTCTTTTTTTGGCGATTACAATCCTTACGCCCTGAATGTCTCCGGGGGCTGGCTGAATTACGGCAAGTGGTATCATCGCGGGGATGTCTATCTCAACGGTGAAGCGTTTTACGAAAAACAGACGGCCGAAGAAGTAAACAAGACTGAGCAAAGCTGGCATTGCCGGGCCGATGACAGGGTCACTATTATCCGGGCAAACTTCGGCAAAGCCAATCCGAACACGGGACTGACCGAGATTAACGTTCGCGAGAGCATCTTCATGCCGCAAATTACAGGCTTGAGATATATCACAGTCGATGGCTTTCATTTCATGCACGCAGCCGCGAACTGGGCCCCACCGGTACTGGAATTGCAAACGGGCGCCGTCGGGACGCGCATGGGAAAGCACTGGATCATCCAGAATTGCACGATTACCAATGCCCGTTGTGTCGGCATTATTCTGGGGCATGCCCCGGGCGTGGATTACACCGATATCGACTCTTTCGGCGACCACATTATCCGCAATAACATCATCCGGCGCTGTGGACAGGCGGGTATCGCCGGCCAAAAGGGAGCGACTCGCTCAGTCATATCAGGCAATTTCATCGAGGACACGAATTACCGTAAAGAATTTGGCGGCTGGGAAACAGCGGCGATTAAGTTTCATAACAGTGTCGATACCGTAATCAGCGGCAATCTGATTCGCGGCGTGTTTCACCAGCAGCAGGGAGCTTTCGGAATCTGGATCGACTATGCCAACCAGGGAATCAGGATCACGGGCAATGTCATTTACGACACGCAAGCCGCTACTGTTTTTCTGGAAATGAATCATGGTCCCACCCTGGTTGATAATAATATCCTCATCGGAGAAAACGTCCAGAGTAATTCCGAAGCTACTGTATTTGCCCACAACCTTTTTGTCGATTGCGGTTACCAGTATAATCCGGATACGAATCGCCGTTCTGCATATTACACTCCGCATACGATGAAAACGGTCGGGACCAAAACCGGCACCGCCCAGGATGAGAAGTGGTTCAATAATATATTTATCCGGCAAGGACTCGATGATGTCAAAGATGCCCCGGGCTATGCATCGGATTATAATATTTTTTTAGACGGTGCCGGGAAAAGTTCTTTTGGAGACGAACACAGCATCATTGATCCTTTTGTCACAGGATTTGCTTATGAGAGTCATCCTTTGGGTGTCACGATCAACTTTTCTATGAATGACACAGCTTCCCGCTTGAAAGGCCCGTGGGTCGATGCAAAACTTCTCGGAGTCTTTTCAACCGTCGGGCAAACCATCGAAGACCGTTCAGGCAATCCCATCAGAGTAGCTACTGACATTAACGGCAAAAAGTTTGTAAGTCCCATCGCTGGCCCGATGGCAGATATTCACAAGGGAAAAAATACCTTTGAATGGGAATTAAATTCTGTACACTAATGTTGAGCACCTATTTACACGTGAATATGTCTTATCGATGATAAGGAGTTAATCTATGAAGGAGTCCATGAATCGGCGCGACTGCCTGCGAATGCTTGGTTTCTCCGGCCTGAGCGCAGGATTAGGTACAATCAGTTCCCGGCGATTATTCGGCCGGGATGTCGACGAATCCAGCGGTTTTCAAAGTTCTGTCATCGCAACCCACAAGACTGAGAACCATCTTGATGCTGCGACGCTTGTCGATGGAAAGGTGATTCAACCCCGTCGCGAGCTGCCCATATTGGATAAGACCGATGTCCTGGTGGTCGGTGGAGGACCCGCCGGCGTGGTCGCGGCTATTGCGGCCAAACGAGCCGGGGCGTCTGTTACGCTGGTGGAGCGGTACGGGCATTTCGGTGGACTCTGGACGGGCGGCCTGGTTCTGCTCGTTATTGGCCACATTGTCAAGGGCGGTAAACAAGTCTGCCAGGGAATCGGCGAGGAGATTATGCGCCGCCTGGACAAGCTGGACGGTGCAATTATAAACCGTAAAGTAGGCGTCAATCCAACTGTGGATGCCGAAGCCGTCAAGTATGTGATGGTGGAGATGATTGAAGAAGCGGGAGTAAAAGTCTTTCTGCACTGCTGGGGAGTCGATGCTGTCATCGACGGGAATGTGGTTAGAGGTGTCGTGTTTGAGAGCAAGTCAGGACGTCAGGCGATACTTGCCAAGGTTGTCATTGATGCCACGGGTGACGGCGACGTATTCGCGGCTGCCGGGGCAACATTCGAGCACCGCTCGCACAACGTGGGATTGGTCTCACGTATCGGGAATTTGAATCGGATTGATAGAGTCAAAGCATCCGGCTCACCCAAACCGAGACATATGGGAAGCCCTACTCCCGTAACGGGGGTGAACTGGGTAAATATGCACGGGCCGGAAGTCGATGGTCTGGACGTGGCCACGCTCACTCGGATGGAGATGAACCACCGCAAGTTCATTTGGAAGAACATTCAAAAAACCCGGCAGATACCGGGTTACGAACACGTCTATCTTGTCGAGACGGCCCCCCAATTGGGCGTTCGGATTACGCGAGTCCTTGATGGTCTCAATACAGTGACGCTGGCGGACCTGAAGGCCGGCACAAAGTTTCCGGATGTGGTTGGTGTCGGCGGGTCCGATGGAAGAGATCACGGAGAATGGCAGATCCCCTACGGTTCTCTGGTACCCGTCAAGACTGAGAACGTTCTGGCTGCCGGCCGGTGTATATGTGCGGAACTTCGCATGGCGGATCTGGTACGTCTGATTCCGAACTGCTTCGTCACCGGCCATGCTGCGGGAGTCGCCGGTGCTGTGGCTGTCGAGGATGCCTGTCGCCCCCGCGATGTGGATATAAACAGAATTCAGAAAATTCTCAGGCAGCAGGAGGCCTATCTCGGTTGAGTCAACGTGCAGAATCGAAGACCCCGCTCGATACCAAAGCTTCCGCAAAGCGAGGCCGGCTGCGGTTATTCGTCAGAGTGACCTGCCTTGTCGTGGCGACAGCAGCGCTCTGGCCTATATTACCAGGTGCGAACTCACTTGCTTTTGTTCCCGCTCTTAGTCCCTTTGTTGCGATTTCCTCACTGCTTGGCACTCGGGCTTTTCACGCTGTAACGTGGCTGGGTTTGACGGTCGGTATAGTCGCTCTGGTGCGTCATCGCTTTTTTTGTCGCTGGATATGTCCTGTAGGATTGTGTGTGGACGGCGCGAGCCGGCTTGGCAAACGATTGGGACGTCGGCCCATGCGGGGCCCTTTGCTGGGCCAGTGGATCGTCTGGTTAACGTTAGGCGGGGCCTTACTGGGATATCCGTTTCTGTTGTGGCTGGATCCACTTGCAATCTTCGCCAACATCCCTTTTCTGACCCGGCTAAGTCTCACATCCGGAATGTGGCTACCGGCGATAGGATTCGGTGCTATTGTCATGCTCAGCATGATATGGCCTCGAGCATGGTGCGAAAGAATATGCCCTCTGGGAGCTTTCCAGGACTTGTTGTTCCGGTTTCGCAGGGGTCTACATTCGATTATCGCCGGGAAAGGCGAAACTCAAAAGAAAAGCATGGTCGATCTGCGCATGGCGCGCCGGACCGTCCTTGGCATAGCCGCAGGTGCGGTCTGGGCCCGGATAGCAAGACCGGTAATAGCAAAGACGTCACCGCCTCTGAGGCCGCCCGGTGCGCGAGACGAATCGCAGTTCGCCGGACTCTGCACTCGTTGCGGAAATTGTCTGCGTGTTTGCCCGAGTGGCATCATCGAGCGTGATGTCAGGCAAAACGGTTGGGCGAATCTGTTTACGCCGGTTCTGCGTTTTGAGAATGATTACTGTCGTGAGGATTGCACACGCTGTACGGAAGTCTGCCCGAGCGGCGCGATTGTGTGTCTTTCACTTAAGCAAAAAATGGGTATTCAGATTGGTCTTCCCCGTATAGACATGAATGTGTGCCTTCTGGGAGATGATCGGGAATGCTCGGTATGCAAACGCTGGTGCCCCTATGATGCAATTCGCTACGTCTTTTCGGAAAAAGAATACACACTCGTACCCCAGATCGATCCACAGAAATGTACGGGCTGTGGTGCCTGCGAAGCGGCCTGTCCAACAAAACCTCGGAAGGCTATCGTTGTTCTACCCAATACCGTGCAATTTTAGTGCAGTCGCAAGAATCTGCCAGCGTCAAGAAAATACCGTTTTTTTGCAGGCATGATTTGTTATAATGCCACGGCATGAGAATTATTCAAATTACGCCAAGTGCGGGTGATAGCTTCTATTGCGAGAATTGTCTGCGTGACGCCGCCCTGGCCAAAGAGATAATTATATTGGGGCACGAAGGACTGACAATCCCCCTTTACCTGCCGCTGCCGAGCGAACAAAGCGGTTCGTCCGATATCTCACCAATTTTTTTCGGCGGTCTAAATGTATACTTCCAGCAGAAATTGACTTTTTTCCGGAAGACTCCCCGCTGGCTCGACAGCCTGTTTGATTCGCCGAGACTTTTAAAATGGATCGGCCGCATGGCAGGGATGACAAGTGAAAGAGATCTGGGAGAAACAACGATTTCAATGTTACGGGGCGAAAAAGGCCGGCAGATAAAAGAGTTGGACAGGCTTGTCGATTGGCTGGATACGCATGAGAATCGTCCAGATATCATCTGCCTGTCCAATATTCTTTTGATTGGGCTCGCCAGAGCCATTAAGCAGAGACTTGGTGTGCCCGTAGTTTGTCTGCTCCAGGACGAAGATGGATTTCTTGATGGACTGGTACCGCCTTATTCGCAGCAGGCATGGCAGATAATCGCCGAACAAGCGGGCGACATAGACGCATTTATCGGCGTGAGCAAATACTATACGGAAACAATGCAGAAGCGGCTGCGTCTTGGCCTGGAGCGAACTTTTGTTGTATATACCGGGATTTCGCTGGATGGATATGAATCACACGGTGCCGGGCCGGAAGTTCCCACCATTGGTTATCTTTCACGCATGTGTCCTGACAAGGGTTTGGATACACTCGTAGATGCCTTTCTCAAATTGAAGAAAAATGAAAAATTGAGAAATGCGAAGTTGCGTCTCGCCGGCGGCAAGAGATCCGACGATGAAGCGTTTTTGAATAAGATTCGTAAAAAGTTGCGCTCTGCCGGCGTGATTGACGACGTCGAGTTTCTGCATGATTTCGACCGCGAAGCCAGAATTGCATTTCTGAGGAGCCTATCGGTGCTCTCGGTGCCGGAAAAGCAGCCGGTTGCTTACGGTTTATATGTGCTTGAAGCTCTTGCGGCGGGTGTACCGGTAGTCGAGCCGGCAAGCGGCGTATTTCCGGAACTGTTAGAGATAACCGGCGGGGGGCTGCTGTGTGAGCCGAATAACGTCGAAGCCCTGGCGGACGCCATAGGCTCTTTACTGCTCGATCCTGCCAAAATGCGACGGCTGGGAGAGCAGGGCAGAGCCGCAGTTACCGAAAAATTTAATATCGAGCAAACCGCTGAGCAAATGGTTCGTATATACGGAGAAATTGCCCAGAAGTATAAGGATCATGATGCTTGAACTCATCCACGTGGCAAAAAAATATGAGTCTCCGGGGGATATACAGGGTCTTTCTGTCCTGAAAGACATCACGCTAAAGGTAGAGCCGGGCCGGTCTTTGGTCATTGTTGGCCCATCCGGCTGCGGTAAAAGCACGCTTTTGAACATCATGGGCGCCCTGGATATACCGAGCAGCGGGAAAGTGCTGTTCGACGGCCAAGATCTTGCCGCTCTGAGCCAGAAGGAACTGGCGGGAATTCGAAACAAACAAATCGGTTTCGTTTTTCAATTGCACCATCTTTTGCCGCAATGCACGGTGCTCGAAAACGTCCTGGTGCCGACGCTTGCCGATAAGAAGCGTTCCTCTATGAAGAAAGAAATTCGCGACAGGGCGGTGCAACTGTTGCAGCGCGTGGGGCTTAAGGAATTTCTGCTGTATCGTCCGGGCGAATTGTCGGGGGGGCAACGGCAGCGTGTCGCTGTAGTCAGGGCGCTGATTAACAGTCCCAAACTGCTGCTTGCCGATGAGCCGACCGGGTCACTGGATAAAGATTCTTCGGAAAATATCGCCGACTTGCTGGTTGAATTAAACCACAGTGAGAAGGTTACGCTGGTTGTGGTGACGCATTCGCTCAGTCTCGCGGAGCGCATGGACCGGGTCATGGAATTGAGCGACGGGTTGTTGAAAGACAGGAGCCGGTCATGAGTCTGTGGAGACTTGCCAAACAAAGTCTTGGCTTCTATTGGAGAACCAACCTGGGCGTCCTGCTGACCGTGGTGGTGAGCACTGCAATTTTGACCGGTGCGCTGGTTGTCGGCGATTCGGTGCGTCACAGCCTGAGAATGATGGTCAAAGCCCGCCTGGG
>CAZTDF010000003.1:17989-22482 GCA_964612465.1 uncultured Pirellulales bacterium | reverse complement strand
CCGAGCGTTATGTCGCGAGACTTGCCGGTTTCGCCTGATTCGGATTTATCTGTTGCTTTCCGGCTTGAGGTCATGGCGGTCGCGACAGAAGCAGAATTCGGCCGTTTCAGCTTACGTGCCAATCAGGTCGCGCCGCTCAATGCTTTTGTGCCGTTGGGCTGGATGCAGGACAAACTCGGCCGCGATGAACAGGCCAATGTGCTATTGGTTGCAGGGAACCCCGAAGGAGGCATTGGTCCTGAAAACGCAAACATGGCGATAAAGAAGCGTTGGCAGCTTGCCGACGCGGGGCTTAAGCTTCGCAGATTAGACGAGCAGGATACCCTTGAGGTACGCAGCAGGCGGATATTTATCGATAAGTCTCTGTCCGAAGCCGCCATGCGCGCAGGCGACAGGGCGATTGGAATCCTGACGTATTTCGTTAATGAACTGCGTTTTGGCGATAAAGTTACACCGTATTCGATGGTTACGGCGATCGGGCGTTCCCCGGATGCAGGCAGCATAGTGCCGATAGAGATGCGGGATGATGAAATTATTATAACTCAGTGGGTTGCCGACGATCTTGGTGCCAAAACCGGCGATATGATCGAGCTTCGCTATTTTACTCTGACACCGATGAGGAAACTCCTGGAGCAGGCAGCGAGTTTCCGGGTCCGGAGGATTCTTCCGATGGCGAGCCCGGCCGTCGATCCGGATTTTATGCCGGATTTCCCCGGACTGGCGGATGTCGATAACTGCAGAGACTGGGATTCGAGCATTCCTGTTAACTTGGATAAGATACGCCAGAAGGACGAGGATTATTGGGATCAATATCGCGGCGCTCCCAAAGCGTTTATCACACTCGAAGCCGGCCGGAAGATGTGGGCGAACAGATATGGAAACCTGACAGCTGTGCGTTACCCCAGCGGCTCGATATCCGTAGCAAATTTAGCCCAGGGCCTGCTAAAGACAGTAAATCCCGCTTCTGTCGGATTGTTTTTTCAGCCCGTGCATGCCAGCGGCGTAAAAGCGGGCGGCGGCTCGACCGATTTCGGCGGGCTTTTTCTGGGCCTGAGCATGTTTCTTATCATAGCGGCACTGATTCTAATGAGTCTGATTTTTGTATTCGGTGTCGAGAAACGCAGCGGGCAGATCGGAATGTTGCTGGCCGTTGGATTTTCACCGAAGCTTCTTAGGCGACTGCTGCTGATTGAAAGCGGGGCGTTGGCGGTACTTGGCGCCATTGTCGGAAGCGCAGCAGCACTGTTTTATACAAAGATAATGATATACGGACTTGCAACCGCCTGGCAATCAGCGGTCGCCGGTTCGACAATACAATTTCATACCCAGCCGGCAACTTTGCTCGCAGGAGCATCCGCTGCGGTAATAGTATCTCTAATCGCAATATGGCTAACCTTGCACAAACAGGTTTCCCGGCCGGCCCGCGAGCTTCTTGCCGGGAATCCGGAATGGCAATTCTTCGCAGCTATGCGAGTTTCCAAAGGCAGAACAGGACTGGGAATAGCGATAACATCGGCAGTCGGCGCGGTAGTTTTACTCGCCGTACTCGGAACCGTCAACAGCGGCTCCGTCTCCGCGGCATTTTTTGGAGCCGGGGCGTTGCTCTTAATAGCCGGTCTTGGATTAACTCATGCCCTGCTGAAAATTGTTGCTGGCAGTTGGAACAGAACAATCACGTCATTGGCCGGTTTTGGATTACGCAATTCAACCAAGCGCAGCGGCCGCAGCCTGGCGGTTGTCGGATTGCTGGCGTGCGGGATTTTCCTGGTAATTGCAGTGGGAGCCAATAGGCACGATCCCCTGGCGGACGCCCACAAACGAGATTCCGGAACGGGAGGTTTTGCGCTCTTTGGCCAGTCCTCTATCGGGATTCTTCACGATCTGAGCAGCAAGGCGGGACGTCGTTCCATGAACCTGAACGATCCCAGTCTCGAAGATATGCAGGTGGTTCAGTTGCGGGTTCGTGATGGGGATGATGCGAGTTGCTTCAATTTGAATCGCGCGCAGAGCCCACAATTGCTGGGGGTTCCGCCGGAGAAGCTTCAGGAGCGGGGCTCATTTACGTTTACCGATGTGATTGAAGGGACGGCGAGTGAAGAAGCCTGGAATCTGCTCAATCGCGACCTGGGGCAGGATGTGGTCCCGGCGGTCGGCGATTATGCGACTGTTATATGGGCCCTTGGCAAATCCGTCGGGGAGCAATTGCAATACAGCGACGATAAGGGTAACAGTTTCAAGCTGCAAATCGTCGGACTGCTGAAAAATTCCATCCTGCAGGGCAGTTTACTTATTGACGGGGACGAGTTTATAAGGCGTTTCCCATCCGAGGAAGGATACAGAATGCTTCTTATCGATTGTCCGGAGCAGAAAATCGACGCCGTGACGGATAAACTCTCGTTCGGATTGAAGGATCTCGGATTGGACCTGATGCCGGCGGCCCAGCGATTGGCGGAGTTTAGTTCCGTGGAAAACACGTATCTGTCGATTTTTCAGTTATTGGGCGGTTTAGGGTTGATTCTCGGCAGTATTGGGCTCGGGCTGGTAGTGCTGCGCAATGTACTGGACAGACGCGGCGAGCTTGCGATGCTGCGGGCCGTGGGATTCGATAAAATCACACTTAGAAAAATGATATTTCACGAGCACAGCGGCCTGATGCTGGGCGGTTTGGCGTGTGGAGTTATCGCGGCGCTGGTTGCTGTCGGCCCCGCCCTGAAATCCCCGGGAGCACAAGCAGCATCATTTTCGCTGGTTTTGACAATTGGAGCAATAGGAATCAGCGGCATGATATGGATATGGATTGCAGCGAACTTTGCCCTGGGCGGCGAAATGCTCGATGCGTTAAGAAGTGAGTGATTGATACAAGGTCACAATGAGGACAGTATGAGACAATCTACCATTGCACGGACAATACCTGTCGGATTGGCTATTTTAGGCGTTGTATTGCTGTATGTCTGGCTCAGCGCCGATGCAGCGATGGATCTGACCGAGCGCATCCCGGCTCCACCGGACGATACCCAGACGCTTCAAGGCGAAGGTACTGCGGTGAAAATACAAGGGACATTGGTGCAGTTAGACGGTGCCCCGGCGGATTTGCCCGGTTCCTGGCCCCGTTTCAGAGGAGCGAACTTCGACGCAATAAGCTCTGAAGATATCTCACCCGCAAGAACATGGCCGACAAAAGGCCCCGAAGTCCTGTGGTCGATTGATGTCGGAGAAGGTTTCGCCGGAGCGTCGATTCTTGCAGGACGCGTATATCTTATCGACTACGACCGCGAGCAGCAGGCGGACCTCGTCAGGTGCCTGTCACTCGAAGACGGCAGGGATATCTGGCAGTATTCTTATCCTGTCAAGGTAAAACGGGACCATGGGATGAGCCGGACTGTGCCGGCGGTTACAGAAAAGTTTGTTGTGACGATGGGGCCAAAATGTCACGTTACGTGTCTGGATTCAATTACAGGGGAGTTTCGTTGGATGTTCAACCTCGTCAGGGAATTCAAAACCAAGGTTCCGAAATGGTACACGGCGCAATGCCCGATCATCGAAAACGGCAGGGCAATTATCGCCCCGGCAGGCGATGTGCTGATGATGGCCGTGGATTGCGAGACAAGCGAAATTCTCTGGGAAACACCGAACCCGGACGGCTGGATAATGACGCATTCGTCCATCGTGCCTATGGAATTTAACGGCAAGCGTTTCTATGTGTATTGCGGCGGCAATCAGATCAAGGGGGGGGTGGTTGGAGTATCCGCTGAAGATGGCAGTGTTCTGTGGAAGACCGACGAATGGAAAGTACGCTTCAACGTTCCGCTGCCCGTTGTTGTCGGTACCGACAGGTTATTCTTTACAGCAGGCTACGGCCAATACGAGTTTGGGTGCACGATGTTGCGGCTGACCGAGACCGATGGTAACATAACGGTGCAATCGGAGTTTCTCCACACAACCGAAGTGTTTGGCTCGATTCAGCAAACCCCGATCTATTACGGCGGCAACATCTACGGAGTCAGGACGGACGGCCAGTTGGTCTGCCTCGACCTGCAGGGCAATGTCGTCTGGACCAGCACTAGCGCCAACAAATTCGGAAACGGTCCGTTCGCAATCGTGAGCGGACTCATTTACCTTATGAACGATTCCGGAGAGTTGACTTTAGCACAGGCCAGCCCTTCCGGCTATCTCCCGCTGGCCCATGCGAAAGTCCTGGACGGACACGGATCATGGGGCCCAATGGCAATTGCATCCGGCCGGTTAATTGTGCGCGACACGGAGCGAATGATATGCCTTGACATATCCGAGAAGTAAAACTGCCGCGTTGAAATAAAAGAATTACGTGCTATAATGGTTTCCAAAGGTGCTAAGATGAATAGAATAACAGGAACAATAAATATCAGGATAATTATCGGCGTGCTCATTACCCTGGCGGTTGTGATTGCCGTCGTTGCGGTTGTAAGACTCGACGTGGTCGGCAGCAAGGGCGGAGGTCTTGGTAAAGAGTTTGA
>CAZTDF010000003.1:0-17889 GCA_964612465.1 uncultured Pirellulales bacterium | reverse complement strand
ATGAGCTGGCGCGCATCGATCCGAACCTGATTCTCTACGAAGAATCGGCAAAGGCTATTAAGACCGGCTTGACCAATACGCACGGAATCGCGGTGGATTCAAAGGGCTCAGTCTATGTGGCTGGTGATAAAGCCATCCGTATCTTCGCCCAGAGCGGCGATCGACTCGGCGAAATAAAACTTGACGATATGCCCAGGTGCCTGACTGTGACAGCAGACGGCACGATATACGCCGGAATGAAGGACCATGTTGAGCTCTATGATGCCCAGGGTCAACGCCAGGCGAGTTGGGACAGTCTGGGCAAGGATGCAATTCTAACCAGTATCATTGTCTCGCAGGACAATGTCCTTGTCGCCGATGCAGGCCATCGTATTGTTATCCGCTACGATACCGAAGGTAACATTATTAATAAGATTGGAAGAAAAGACTCCATCAGAAATATCCCGGGATTTGTGATTCCGAGTCCTTATTTCGATGTGGTGATGCCGAGAGATGGGTTGCTTCGGGTGGTTAATCCCGGCCGTCTTCGTATCGAGGCATACACTCTCGAAGGTGATATCGAGTTTTGGTGGGGCGGGCCTTCTGCAGCGATTGAGGGATTTTGCGGATGCTGCAATCCCGTGAATATTGCCGTGCTGCCGGACGGCAGCTATGTTACCTGCGAGAAGGGCCTGGTACGCGTCAAGATTTATAATTCCGATGGTAGTTTTGTGGGTGTGGTTGCAGGACCGGAGCAATTCGGCGCAGGCGGTTCCTCCGGTATCTGCATGTTTCCGGAGGAATGTAAGACCGGTGGTTTTGATGTCGCTGTAGACGGAGAAGGTCGCATCTTCGTACTGGACACAGTTGACAATATCGTGAAAGTATTTACCAAAGTGAAAGGCCGATCGTGAGAGAACAATCCGGAGAGTTACGGAGCCGCAGAGAGCTGTTTGCCGGAGTTCTGAGGTACGCCACTTTAGGGCTAATGGCAGCGGCTTCAGCCGCATTGTTTGCAAAGAGGCAGAAACTTGTACGAAAAGGTGAATGCATAAACAGTGGAATCTGTGCCGGTTGTAAGGTTTTAGAACAATGCAGTTTACCTCGGGCATCGTCGGCAAGACGAAGCCTGGCGAGAGTTGATAATGACAAAAGATGACAAGGTAATTAACAGACGTAATTTCCTGAGAGACGGGCTATGGGGAGGGTGTCTAGCCACCCTGGGGGTCGTGGCCGGTGCTTCGGCCATGAAGAACAGGAAAAATGACATGGTCTGGCAGATCGATCCTTACAAATGCATAGCTTGCGATATATGCGCAACGCATTGCGTATTGGAAGATTCTGCCGTGAAATGTATTCAGCAATACGATATATGCGGATATTGTGATTTCTGTCCGGGTTATTTCGAGCTGGGAGCATCGGTTCTGGATACCGGCGCCGAAAATGAGCTTTGTCCGACCGGGGCGATCAAACGAACCTTCATAGAAGATCCGTACTATGAATACGACATCGATGAATCTCTCTGTATTGGTTGTGCCAAGTGTGTCAAGGGCTGTGCCGCTTTCGGAAACGGCTCAATTTATCTTCAGGTGCGTCATGATCGTTGTTTGAATTGTAATGAATGTTCCATTGCCGTGGCTTGTCCCTCAGGGGCGTTTAAGCGGGTTCCCGCCGACGAGCCATACCTGCTTAAGAAGGTGGACCACATTTGATGAAACCTTTTAGCAATATTTTAATTGGCATGGCTATCTCCCTGATTTTATCCGGCGTGACTTCGGGGTTGGAGCGTTTTCCTCCACCCGATTTCGTCGAAACCGACCATGTCATCCCAAGCCCGACTTCTCCGGGTCCACGTCAGGACGTTTACGAGTATATTGATGCCGCGGTATTGCTGGCCGCTCTGGGATTGGCTTCGTATCTTGTTTTAAAAAAGCGCAGCCGTCGAGCAATATTCGCCCTTACAATTTTTTCGCTGCTTTATTTCGGTTTTTGGCGAAAGGGCTGTGTCTGTTCGATAGGGTCTATTCAGAATATTGTTTTGTCCGTTTTTGACCGCAACTACGCGGTGCCGATTGTGGTTTTGGTATTTTTCCTGCTGCCGCTTGTTTTCACGCTTTTTTTCGGAAGGACATTCTGTGCGGCGGTGTGTCCTCTCGGCGCGATACAGGATATGGTTCTGTCGCGACCGATTTCAGTGCCGGGCTGGCTCGAAAGTGGACTAAGATTGTTTGCATATGTTTATTTAGCCCTGGCGGTCCTGTTTGCCGCTACCGGCAGCGCTTTCGTTATATGCAGATATGATCCGTTCATTTCAATCTTTCGTTTGAGCGGAAGCATTAACATGTTAATCCTCGGGGGATGCCTGTTGCTTATCGGCGTGTTCGTTGGTCGCCCTTATTGCCGGTTTATCTGCCCGTATGGCGTTATCCTCAGGCAACTCTCGCGGCTCTCGAAATGGCGCGTGACAATTACCCCGGATGAGTGCATCCATTGCAGGCTCTGCGAGGATTCTTGTCCCTTCGGGGCGATAAGAAAGCCGGCAACACAGTGGCCGGCGCAAGAGTATCACGTAGCCAAAAAAAGGCTGTCGTTTCTGCTGTTACTATTGCCCGTGCTGGTTTTTCTGGGCGGATGGGCCGGTTCCAGCCTTAAAAGCGTAACATCACGCGCGCACGAAACAGTAAGATTGGCTGAGCAGATATATCTGGAAGAGACCGGCAAAACTGAGGAGATTACAGATTCCAGCACAGCTTTCAGAGCGACGGGACAGGAAATCAAGAAGCTTTATGAGCAAGCATCAAACATCCGGGCCAGGTTCGAACTTGGCGGCTGGATACTTGGAGGTTTCATCGGGCTGGTAATCGGACTTAAACTGATCGGACTTTCCGTCTGGCGTCAAAGGACCGATTACGAAGCCGACCGGGCAAGCTGCCTGGCATGCGGCCGATGCTTTGCCTACTGTCCCAGGGAGCACCTTCGATTAAAGAAGACGAAAGAAGTGGCTGACAAATGGTAACAAACTCTCACAATGATAGTGCTTCAGAACATGTTCAGGCGACAAGCTCGTGGTACCGATGTGCAGTCGCAACGGCTGTTCTTAGCGCCGTGTTCTCCATTGTTGTCTGTGCGTTTGTTCTCATGAATTATGGCCGGAGCAAAATGTTGGGCACTGCTGAAGAAACGGCACTGGCGGATCTCAAGTTGGAAATACGCAGCAAGCCCGATGATGAGCAGCTTTTGTCCCGGATCCGTCAATTCGATTTACAGGTCAGACAACAGCGGATTCGGGCGCTGGATCGCTCGCGCAAAGGCAGCTATCTGCTCCTGAGCGGAGTAGTGTTTTTCATTATTAGTCTCAGATCGGCAATAGAGTTTAAGAAAAAGCCGCCGGCTCCGCAGTCGGGCGCCGATCAGCTCACCGAGCAGGTCGGCAACGCAAAATTTGCCCGATGGGCGGTGACCGGCGGCCTGGTGATATTAGGCTTGGGCTCGCTGTTTCTGGCGACCAGACCGGAGATTGATTTTGTCAAGGCCGGCGCTGCCAGCGCTTCTTTGTTTTCAATGGATGATGTCGCCAATAACTGGGCAAGCTTTCGCGGTCCCAACGGAGCCGGAATCAGCACTCATGCCAATGTGCCAACTCGCTGGAGCGGAAAAACGGGAGAAGGAATTCTCTGGAAAACCGAGATACCTCTGCCGGGGAATAATTCGCCTGTTCTCTGGGGCGACCGTATTTTCCTCTCAGGAGCGGATCCCAACGGCCGGCAGGTCTATTGTTTTGATACATCTTCAGGCGGACTCCTGTGGAAGGGCGACGTTTTAGGTTTGCCCAAAGGGAGTAATGAAGAGTCTCTCGAAGTCATGGAGGAGACCGGCTTTGCCGCGCCCACCGTTGCGACGGACGGCCAGCGGGTTTACGCTATATTTGCAACCGGCGATGTCGGCTGCTTCGATTTCAAAGGCAAAAAAATATGGGAGAAAAACATGGGCAGGCCCGACAGTTCCTATGGATATGCATCTTCGCTTGCCATGTATCAGAATCTGGTCCTGATTCAGTATGACCAGGGTGGTGTTGAGGATGAGAAATCCGAGCTGATTGCTGTAGATGGATTTTCAGGCCGGATTGTCTGGCAGACAAAACGGCCGGTTGGAAATTCCTGGAGTTCGCCCATTACCGCGAGTATCGGCGAACAGTTCCAGGTTATCACCTGCGGCGATCCCTGGGTGGTCGCATATAACCCGGCCGACGGCGCGGAATTATGGCGGGTAAACTGCCTGAGCGGAGATATTGCACCTTCGGCGATTTACGCAAACGGACTTGTATTTATCATAGAACCGTATTCGAAGCTGGTCGCCATTAAACCGGACGGCAAAGGCGATGTGACCGAAACTCATATCGCCTGGATAAGCGAGGAAGGCGGACCTGACATCTGCTCGCCTGTCAGTAATGGGAGATCGATATTCCTGCTGGCAACCGAGGGATTGCTTGAGTCTTATAATGTCGCGGACGGCAAGAGGCTCTGGGAGAAGGATTTGGAGGAATATTTCCTGGCCTCGCCAAGCCTTGTCGGCGACAAACTATATCTGTTGAGCGAGAAGGGCGTCATGTTTATTGCCGAGGCCGAATCTGAATATAAGGAATTGGCTAAGTGCGAGCTTCACGAGAAGTGTCACGCCTCGCCGGCTTTCGCAGATGGACGCATATATATCCGGGGACTCGAGAACTTGTATTGCATCGGGAGTCGTGATTGATGGATGAGTTGGATTTGACATTTGTGGATCAGGCCATCGATGAAATTGGCGCCGGTGCTGAGAATTTGCTTATGATATTGCAGGCTGTGCAGGGGCACTATGGCTATCTGCCGGAAGAAGCTCTTGAGCGGATTTGTGAAATTACGCAGATTACCCCGGCGTCAATTGCTGGTGTTTCGACTTTCTATGACCACTTTCGACATCGTCCTGCCGGGCGTCATACAATTCGGGTCTGCATCGGTACAGCTTGCCACGTTAAAGGTGGCGGACAGATTTATGATGCTTTTAAGAGACATCTTGCAATCCCGGAACAAGACGATACGGATCAGCACAAGTTATTTACTGTGGAGAAAGTGGCGTGTCTGGGGTGCTGTATGCTTGCCCCTGCAATACAAGTCGATGACATTACATATGGACATCTGACGACCGATCAGGTTCCGGCTGTTCTGAGGGATTTTCTCGAACAACAAAAGGCCGGCGCTCAGCAGACGGCCGGGCAGGGCTTTGCAAAGGATACGGAGAGCCTTGGCGAAATACGGATATGCCTGGATTCAAGTTGTGTTGCCAGCGGCAGCGGCAGAGTATACGAGGCGTTACAAAAGGCCGTTAAAGAAACTGCTGCACGGGCTGTGGTCAAAAGTGTTGGTTGTCCGGGTATGTCATACCTGGCACCGATTGTGGAAGTGGTTTTGGCGGGCGGAACCTCGTTTCGCTATGCGATGGTCCAGCCGGCTGATGCAAGAGCCATTGTGCTTAGACATTTCAAACCGAAACAGATTGGGCGAGAAATCAGGAATGGCATTTCCACGATGCTGGATAAACTGCTTACCGACATGACCCGGGAACCTGTGACGCGTTATTCGGTAGATGTGCGTGACCGACCGGTAGCCCATTTCCTCCGCCGGCAGAAGCATATAGCGACTGAACACTGCGGCAGTATTGATCCGGTTGATATCGATGAGTATGTGTCTCATGATGGATTCAAAGCGCTACAAAAGTGCATACGAGATCTGAGTTCCGAAGAAATCATCTCCGAAATCGAACGTAGCGGACTTCGTGGTCGAGGCGGGGCCGGCTATCCGGTCGCTCTTAAATTGTCCGCCGTCCGTAATCAAAAATCCGGCAAGAAATTCATAGTATGCAATGGGGACGAGGGCGATCCCGGCGCTTTCATGGACCGGATGCTCATGGAGTCGTATCCGTATCGTATCATCGAAGGCATGATAATCGCAGCCTGCGCAGTCGGTGCCAACGAAGGCTATTTTTATATCCGAGCCGAATATCCGCTTGCCATCGAACGTATGACTCAGGCGTTAAATAATTGCCGACAGCAAGGTTTTCTTGGCGACGAGATTATCGAAAGCGGATTTTCGCTCGACCTGAAAATCATGCCCGGAGCTGGAGCTTTTGTCTGCGGCGAGGAAACCGCCCTGATCGCAAGTATCGAAGGACGCCGCGGGATGCCCCGGTTACGGCCGCCATATCCCGCCCAAAGCGGTCTCTGGGGCAAGCCGACATTAATCAACAACGTCGAAACTTATGCCTCTGTGCCTTGGATTATACGCAACGGAGCAGAAGCGTTCGCCGAGCTGGGCACGGAAAACAGCAAGGGAACAAAAGTCTTCGCCCTGGCGGGAAAGGTAGACCGCGTGGGTCTGATCGAAGTGCCGATGGGCATTTCCGTTCGCCAGATAATAGAAGATATCGGCGGGGGGATTGCCGGAGGATTACAATTTAAAGCGGTCCAGGTGGGAGGCCCGTCCGGCGGCTGCGTGCCTGCGGAACTGGCACATCTGCCCGTTGACTACGAAACGCTTAAAGAAATTGGAACGATGATGGGCTCCGGCGGTTTGGTCGCTCTGGATGAGACCGACTGCATGGTGGACATTGCCCGCTATTTTCTGGAATTTACGCAGAACCAGTCGTGCGGCAAGTGCACGTTTTGCAGGATCGGCACCCGGCGGATGCTGGATATACTCGAACGGCTGTGTAACGGGCAGGGCGTTAAGGCTGATATCGAAGAGCTGGAGCATTTAGCAGGAATGATCAAGAAAACAAGCCTGTGCGGACTCGGCACGACGGCTCCGAATCCGGTTCTTTCAACGATCAGATATTTCCGCGATGAGTACGAAGCCCACGTTGAGGGACGCTGTCCGGCCGGCAAGTGTAAGGCACTGGTTGTCTATTCTGTGACGGATGATTGCATCGGCTGCACGCTGTGTGCCCAGCACTGCCCGGTCGATGCCATTGAAATGAAGCCGTACGAAAAGCACGAAATTGACGCTGAGAAATGTATTCGCTGCGGGACGTGTAAGAATGTATGTCCGGCAGACGCTGTTGAGGTTCGCTAATCGATGCCAAAACTAACCATTGATAATCGTGAAGTAGAAGTTCCAAACGGCGCGACCGTTCTTGACGCCGCCGGGAAGCTCGGAATTGACATTCCGACCATGTGTTTTATGAAAGGCTATCAGCCCTCGACCAGTTGCATGGTCTGTGTGGTCAAAGTCGAAGGTAGAGCAGTTCTGCTGCCGGCCTGCGGGACCCTTGCCCATGAAGGGATGCGCGTCGAAAGCGATTGCCAGGAAGTGTATGAGGCAAGAAAGACTGCCCTGGAGCTGCTTTTAAGCGACCACGTGGGCGACTGCCTCGGGCCATGTCATACGATATGCCCCGCACAGATGAATATTCCGCTGATGATTCGCCAGATCGCAGCCGGTAAGCTGCGCGACGCGATTGAAACTGTGAAGAAAGATATTGCTCTGCCCGCCGTGCTGGGACGGATTTGTCCGAAGCCCTGCGAGCGGGGATGCAGGAGAGCGGCGATTGATGAGGCTGTCTCTATCTGCCTCTTGAAGCGATATGTCGCCGACGTAGACCTGGAATCCGCCAAGCCATATTCGCCGACCTGCAAGCATGCTCAGGGCAAACGTGTCGCCATCATCGGTGCCGGACCGGCGGGTTTGGCTGCCGCTTACTATCTCCAGCAGGCCGGCTTTAGCTGCACGGTTTTTGACGACCACGAACAGCCCGGCGGAATGCTGCGTTACGGAGTTTCGCAAGAGGATTTGCCGAAAGATGTGCTCGATAAGGAAATCGCCCAGATTGAGAAACTCGGTCTTACATTCAAGGATAAAACGCGAATAGATGATTTGGCGTCGTTCGAAAAACTGCGGAAGGATTTTGACGCTGTATTTATCGCGTTTGGTGCGTTGGACGCCGGAGAAGCCGAATCGATGGGCCTCAAGACGAGTACGAACGGCGTTGCAATAGACGGCAAGACCTACCAGACGAATTTGCCCGGCGTCTTTGCAGGCGGAGACGCCGTCCGCAAGCGAAAGCTGACAGTTCGTGCCGTCGCGGATGGTAAGGAAGCGGCGGAATCCATCAGCCAGTATTTGTCCGGCAGCGCGGTAACAGGACCGGCCCGGCCGTTTAACATCCGGATCGGTAAAATCCAGGACGACGAGAAAGAGCGGTTCGCCGCCTGTGCGAGCAACGCCCCCCGCGTGACGGTATCTGATAAGGGCGAGGGATTCACCGATGAGCAGGCCCGGCAGGAGGCCGCCCGCTGTCTGCATTGTGATTGCCGAAAAGCCGATAGCTGCAAACTCAGGCAATATGCACAGGAATATGGTGCCAAGCCGACTCGATACAAAAGCGAGCGCCGGCTGTTCGTCCAGCAGGCCCAGCACCAGAAGCTCATTTACGAACCCGGCAAGTGTATCGACTGTGGTCTCTGTGTGCAGATTGCCGCCAAAGCCGGAGAAGAACTCGGACTGACCTTTGTCGGCCGGGGCTTTGATGTCCGGGTGGCGGTACCATTCGAGCGTTCGATCGCCGATGGTCTCAAACAATCCGCGGCCGAATGCGTCGCTGCGTGCCCAACCGGGGCTTTGGCATTTACGGAATAACCAGCAGAAATCTTTAGCAACAGAGAGGTTGACACTCAAGAAAAATTTCCGTATAAACCTATAGGTAAAATTTATTGTTTTTTTTGGAGACGTATTATGGAATTGCGAAGAATGATGAAAAGTTATGTGCATGTATTGATCCTTGGACTCGGTATATCTGCGATTATTTTCAGTACCGCTCAGGCGGCGGACTGGCCCAACTACCGCGGGCCCAATTATGACGGAATATCGAGTGAAACAGGCTGGGCCGCAACCTGGCCCGAAACTGGCCCGAAGGTGCTTTGGAAATATTCGCTTGGAACCGGATTCGCATCGATGTCCGTAAGCAACGGCAAGGTCTATGCCATGGGCAACATCGCCGATAAGGACTTTCTTTATTGTCTGGATGCCGCCACGGGCAAGGAAATATGGAAGAAATCTTATCCATGCCCGTTGTACAAGAAGAACCACGAAGGCGGTCCCTGCGCGACGCCGGCAATAGACGGTGACGCAGTTTACACCTTCAGCAAAAACGGCGATGCCATCCGCTTCAAGGCGGCGACAGGCGAGATCGTCTGGCATAAGAATCTTAACAAGGAATTGGGCTTGAAGTTCCCCACCTGGTACTTCGCAGGTTCGCCGCTTGTGGCCGGAGACCTTGTGATCTACAACGCCGGCACCTACGGCATAGCACTTAAAAAAGCCGATGGCAGCCCGGTATGGCAAAGCGGAAAAGGCGCATGTGGTTACACAACCGCCGTCCCGTTTGAAATCGGCGGCCAAAAGGGCGTGGCGATGGCTGTAAGCCAGGAACTCGTCGGCCTGAATCCTGCAACGGGCAAGGTAATGTGGAAATTCCCCTGGAAGACCAGCTACGATATTAATGCGGCCGATGCCATTATCTCTGGCGAGGCCATCTTCATTTCGTCCGGGTACAACAAAGGTTGTGCTCTCGTAAAAGTCAGCGGTGGTGATGTCACCAAAGTCTGGCAGAACAAGAATATGCGGAACCAGATCAACTGCTCGGTACTCTTCGAAGGACACATATACGGCTTCGATGGACAGGTCGGCGGCGGCGGGAAATTGACGTGTATCAACCTGGCAACCGGAGAAAAGAAGTGGTCGCAGGGTGGTATGGGCACCGGTTCGCTTATGATTGCCGACGGTAAGCTGATTATCCTCGGCGAAAAGGGCAAGCTGGTCATCGCGGCCGCTTCGCCGGAAGGATTTAAGGAACTTGCCTCGGCGAAGATTCTTACGGGCAAGTGCTGGACGTATCCGGTCCTGGCGAACGGCAGAATCTATGCCCGTAATGCGGCAGGACACTTGGTTTGTGTCGATGTCAGCGGTTGATGCTGAAATTGTGTCACCATAATTTGATAGAGTTGACGGAGACGGCGCTAAGCAAGTGCCGTCTTCGTTTGCGTAAGTTCGTAGTCTTTTCAAATAAGGATTATGTGTATGTTGAGAATAATCAGAGAATGTCGATTCGTTCCGGTCATTGGACTGGTTCTTTGTTTGAGTGCGCTCGGCTATAACAATGTCGCGCAGGGAGCGGATTGGCCGCAGTGGCGCGGACCCAATCGCGATGGCGTATGCAGTGAAACGGGGTTGCTCAAGAGCTGGCCGGCCGATGGCCCCAAACTCCTGTGGGAGACCACGGGTTTTGGCCCGGGCTATTCGAGTATGGCAATCGTAAACGGCAGGCTCTATACGATGGGCGATATTTCCCTCGGCTCCGAACAAACGCAGTGCGTTATTGCCTGCGATCTTGCTACGCATAAGCGCCTGTGGGCAGTCAAAGTCGGACCTGTACATAATGATGGCGGACCAAGATGCACGCCGACCGTAGACAATGGATATGTTTACGCAATCGGCACCTCGGGCGACGTAGTTTGTGTCGATGCTCAGACCGGCAGCGTACGCTGGAGCAGGAATTTTGAAAAGGACCTGGGCGTGGGAAAGAATCCCGGCTGGAGATTCAGCGAATCGCCCCTTATCGACGGTGACAAACTGCTCTGTACGCCCGGCGGCAGGAACGCTGTCATGGTGGCACTCAATAAGAATTCCGGGGAGCTGATCTGGAAGTGTTCGATGCCCGACATCGGTCGAAAAGGCAAAGACGAGGCCGGCTATTCGTCCATCGTCATCACTGAAGCCGGCGGCGTCCGGCAGTACGTCCAGTTGACGAACAAGGGCCTGATCGGCGTCGCCGCCAGTGACGGCAGGTTCCTCTGGGGATACAACAAGATAGCAAATAGTGTCGCTAATATTCCCACTCCAATCGTTTACGGAAACTTCATATTCTGTTCGACCGCCTACAACACCGGCAGCGCACTGCTTGAGCTGACCGCGGCGGGCAACGGCGTCGATGCTAAAGAGGTTTATTTTCTCAACGCCAGAACCCTCCAGAACCATCACGGCGGCCTCGTCCGCGTCGGCGATTATATCTATGGCGGCCATGATCACGGCAAGGGCAAGCCAACCTGCGTCGAAGCAAAGACCGGAAAGGTCATGTGGCAGAAGGACCAGCCGGGCGGAGGTTCGGCGGCCGTTCTTTACGCCGACGGCAATCTGTACTTTCGCTACGAGGACAACACAATGGCACTTATCGAGGCCGATCCTCAAAACTACAACCTTATAAGCACGTTCAAGCTGCCCAGGCGGCCGGGCATAAGCGGCCCGGGGTGGTCGCACCTGGTAATTGTCGACGGCAGACTTTATGCTCGACATAGTGACGTCCTGATGGTATATGATATTAAAGCAAAATAGGGAAAGTCGTGCCGGCAGAACTTTCCCGGGTTCCCGTGAAAGGAAAACCAATGGCCAAGCAAACGGCCCCGGACAACAACGGCCAGTCAGGCGAGCCGATGCGGCAGTACTCGCCCGCCCAGGAACTGATCAACAACACGGCTTACATCATCATGATCCTGCTGGGAGCGGTCATTCTCATTGCCAGTTACGGCGGCTCGGCGGCCGGCTGGATCTCCGCTGTCGCATATCTGGCATACGGCATCGCCGGTTCCATCTGGATTATGGTTTTCGTCTGTCCGTTTTGCAGATATTTCGACACGCGGTCGTGTCCCTGCGGATACGGGCGTATCGCGTCAAGGTTCCGCACCAAAGAAACGGTCGAATGCTTCAACGAAAAATTCAAGAAGCATATCCCCGTTATCGTTCCGCTCTGGTTCATCCCGATAGTAGCCGGCGTTGTCCCTCTAATACGCAATTTCTCGCTGCCCCTGCTGGTTATGCTTATCATATTTGCCATTAACGCCTTTATCATTCTGCCGCTCGTATCGACCAAACACGGCTGCAAAGAATGTCCCCAGAAAGAGACCTGTCCCTGGATGAAATACACAATCAAGCCGGCCGGCTGATGTTTTCTTCATTAGCTCGCTCCTTAGTTCTTTTTGAAATGGAACATTACCGCCCGGCTGTCGAGGGCATCGAATTTGAAGCGGCCCCGAGCCGTTTCGCTGAGCGTTTCTTCCTCTTTGCTGATTATATCATAGCGTTTGACTGTCCATGTCCCGCCCGGCAGGTTAGCGACTATTTGCTTATGAGCCTTGTTCGTGCCGAGCACGTATTCATGGCCGGCCCATGCGAGGCCACGGAAGCCGGAATGTAGATTCGAAAAGATGCCGGTCTCGGGCGACATTTTCCAGAACGTGACATTCTTGTCGATAATCTCTCGCAGGTATTTCAGATTGTCGGCAGAAGTGTGCTCTGCCGGATTGAAGCGTCCCATGAAATACTGGCCCAGCTTGTTTCCTGGTTTTTCGCCGGTCGTGCCGTAGCCGCCGCCGAGAAAAGCACCGAGATGGGACTCGATGGTGTCGTGCTCGGTGTGTCTGTCGCCTTTGCCCTCGTAGCTCAATTCATCATTAATCGTTGGCTTGTTGCGCGGGCCTTTGCCGACCGGATTTCGCCAGGTATATTGAATTGCGTCGGCGGCGTCGGGAAGATTGCGAATCTTCTTCTGAATAATTTGATGATCGTTCCAGGGCTCAAGCTCATCGAACTTCGCCGGCCACAACGTACTCGGCACCGTATGCACGCTCAGCGGCGTGGGGTAGGGCAGGTATTGCCTGATGATTTGCCCGAATCGGGCGATTTGCTGCTCGGAGTATTTCGGCTGCTTGATATTAAATTCGTTGCACAGGCATATCCAGACGTTGGGATAACTGCCGTAGCGGGCCGCGATGTATTTTAGATAGGGCGTAGGATCGCCGCCGTTATTGCCTGCTCGCAGAACTGAACGGGATTCTTTAGTATCAGGCCCGCACAGAATCAAATCGGCTATCAAATCGTGCTCCCACGCGGTTCGCACTGCCAGGTCGGCACGTTTGCCAAACCAGCGGGGATTTGGCCGGTGTGAATCATCGCCGGAATCACTCAAATGCCAGTTATCGTCGAAAAAAGGTTTTTCATCCGGATTAGCATAACGGCCGCCGTACAGGCTGAAGCGAAGTTTCTTGAAATACTTCGCATTGCCGGCGATATCGGCTGCGATGTCGTTTCCGCTGGGCTTGCCGCCCGGTTGATAGCCGGAGAGAAACGTATAATGGGTATTGCCGAAGATATATTGATGCGAGCCATCCGAACGCATGTACCATCGGCGGCCCGGGCTGCCAAGGTCAACAATCCAGCAGCCCGGATAATCGGAAGCAACGACGGTCACGTATTGGCCCTGCTTCTGGCCGTTTAGCTCTTTTTTGTTCGAATATAACTCAACCAGTTCCCAGCGTCCGGGCTTTGTGGGGCAGAAGCGGATTTTGAAAACATTGCCGGAGGTGCCGCCTTTGCCGTCGCCGTCCCAGAAACCGTGAATTTTGTATTCGTGCGAGCCGCTTTCATGCCGGAAACGAGCCCAGAAATCGATATCCCGTGCCGGCACATCTTTCGGGCCCTGCACCGGCCCGTCAAAAGTAAGTTCCACAACAGAATACTGACCGATTTTCCCGACTTCCATTGCCCGAAGCGGGTGGCAAACGAAAATAAGAGGCAACAATAGTGCAAGAAACCACATTTTCCTATTTATTTGCCATGCCATTGCGGTTTTCCTTTCATCTATAAGGATTCTGTGACCAAATAGACAGTATAAAGCATGAATCTGTTTCAGTCACATATCATTTGAAGAAATTGGCTTTGAATTGGCTTTGTTTTTTCGCCGCCCAAAACCACAAAAATCCTCATAATACCCTTTCACATAGATACTTACGCCAATTCTTACTTTTCAAAATTGGCTTTGTTTTTTCAAATAGCACCCTTTCAACTCGTTTCAGGTTTCTTGCTTCGGATTTCCGGCTAAAGCCCGGCATATTGGCTTTGTTTGGGTTTGTTTTTCGCCGCCCAAAACCGCCAAAAATCAGAAAAATACTCATAAGTCTTTACCATCATTAAACTAACGCCATGTTGCCTATTTTAACATTGGCTTTGTTTTTTCAAATAGGGTTAGGATTTTCCACCGTGTAGGGATTCCATATTTGTCATTCCAGCGAAGGCGGAATCAAAATCCTTGAATTTATAAAAGATTTTTACTTTTCCCTTTTTCCTTTTTACTTGAATATGTTTTCTATATTCTATTCGTTAAGTATTATACGAACTGCAATCGAAAAAAGCGGGCATATTTTAAATAAATCTCCGTGACTCCCCTCTCAAGTCTGGATTCTCGATACACACATACTGTATCCTGCTTTTCCCATTTTTTCCGAAAATTACAGGTAATATTATGCTATTGAGAAACGCTATGTATAATGAATGATAGCCGTGAAGCAATCTCATGTTTTCGAATAGGGAGAAAGTATTATGAATAAGTCATATAAAAACTTATGTTTGGTATCCGCATTTTCTTTTATCGTAGGTGTAGCGGTGGTACCCTTGGCAGTAGGCAGTATTAGGGTTCTCGGGATTCTTTTTTACGAATCGACAATCACAAGAACAACAGGCCAAGGCATTCTTCTACAGAACTATGAATGCGATTTTCGAAGATACATATAACGCCGAAGAGGGCTCAGTCTCTCCGGAATTTATGGATGCATTCAAAAAGTATGAGCCTCAATTCGGGGAAAAATGTCGTTTGTACATAATTGACAGCCACTCCGACTATTACGAGTGTTTCACATTCTTCCCATCAGGAGATGTATTTAGTGTACAAATAGAATTGATGAATGATAAATGGAAATTATATGGTTTCAATCCTTGGGATTGGGATTCCTTTTGGAGAGATACTATCGAGGATGCCCAAAGACTGTATATGGAAAATAAAGGAAACTCGTAGTCTGTAACATGATAAAGTCTGGATTGTCATTCTGAGTGCGCCATAAGGTGTCCCATAGGGAGAACGAAGAATCTCAACCCCACATGAACATAATCAAACGAAACTTGACTATAAAATCGCCGACATTGAGATTCTTCGACTTCGCCTCAGAATGACAATCCTGCAAAGTACCTCTTAACATTTTGAAACCGTTTGGGCAAACGCTTGCAAACAACTATGAATACATGTATAATCCGGCATGATATTGGTCCATTATTAGGTTAATTTTCTGGAGGTATTTTATGGATCGTCGTGATTTTCTTAAAGCCGGCGTGGCTTCATTGGCACTTCCAACTCTCGGCGTATACGCCGCAGAACCGGCCCGGCAAAAACCCAGACGCGTCGGAATAATCGGCACCGGCTGGTACGGCAAGAGCGCACATTTCCGCTTGCTCCAAATCGAACCGGTCGAAGTTGTCGCTGTGTGCGACGTGGATAAGAATATGGTAGCCGAGGCTGCCAAGATGATCGCCGCCCGGCAGGTTTCGAAAAATACGCCTCGTACCTACAGCGATTACCGCGAGATGCTGAAGCGGGAAAAACTCGATATCGTGCACGTCGCGACGCCTGACCACTGGCACGCTCTGGCGATGATTGCCGCGGTTAAGGCGGGAGCCGACGTTTACGTCGAGAAGCCCATCAGCGTGGACGTCGTCGAGGGCCAGGCAATGCTCGCTGCGGCACGAAAATACAAGCGTGTCGTGCAGGTGAACATGCAGCGGCGAAGCACGCCGCACCTGATCGAAGCCCGCGAGAATATCATCAAAGCCGGCAAGCTCGGGAAAATCGGCCACGTTGAGATTTGCTGCTATTACCCCATGCGCGCCCGGGGCAATCCGCCCGATACGGCTCCGCCCGAAAATCTCGATTACGACATGTGGACTGGCCCGGCCCCGATGAGGCCTTATTGTTCGTGGAAGCACCCGCGGGGCTGGCGGGCCTTTATGGAATACAGCAATGGAATCATCGGTGATATGGGCGTGCACATGCTCGATATGGTCCGCTGGTTGCTCGATCTTGGCTGGCCGAAGACCATCAGCTCGACCGGCGGTATACTGATGGACAAGGAAAGCAGGGCAAATATCAGCGATACCCAGATCTCCGCGTTCGATTTCGGCGAATTGCCGGTGGTCTGGACGCACCGCACATGGGGCAGCCCGGTCGATCGGGAATATCCGTGGGCGGGTTTCATCTACGGCGACAAAGGTACGCTCAAGGCCGACGTCCACAAGTACGATTTCATTCCCCGCGGCAGGGGCGGCGAAAAAGCCCACGGCGATGCGCTCTATGAGTACGACAAGTACCCTGAAGACGAGACCGAAAAGGCATTGGAACGTCACGTGGCCGCACCCATGCGCCGGCACTGGAAGAATTTCCTGGATGCGATAGATTCACGCGACCGACCCGTATGCGATATCGAAGAAGGTTATATTACGGCGACATCGTGCATCCTGGCCAATATCTCGTGCAAGCTCGGCAGGTCTTTGGCCTGGGACCCGGAAAAAGGACGGGTCGTGGACGATGATGAGGCGAACAGCCTTTTGAGCCGGCCGTACCGTCAGCCGTGGGTCCATCCCGATCCGCGAACCGTCTGAATTCGGCCGTATTTACATTAAGAACGAGACATAAGAGTGAAGGTTCAGTGCGAATTATGTCCGAAGTTGTGCCTGATTGAGCCTGGCCAGAGCGGCGAATGCCGGGTCCGAATCAATATCGACGGCGTGCTGCGAACCGTCGTCTACGGATATCCCTGCTCCATTCATATCGACCCGGTCGAGAAGAAGCCGCTCTTTCATTTTCTGCCGGGCAGCAGCATTCTTTCGGTAGCGACCGTCGGCTGCAACCTTCACTGCAAAAACTGCCAGAACTGGGAGATTTCGCAGGCGAATCCCGAGGATGGGAATGTCCCTGCGTATAATTTACCGCCGGAAAGACTCATCGCCGAGGCGAATAAATATCAATGCCCGTCGATAGCCTATACCTATACCGATCCGATTGTCTATTATGAGTACACGTACGATAGCGCAAAGCTCGCTCATGAGGCCGGGATACGGAACGTTCTCGTGACGGCCGGATATGTCAACAAGGAGCCGTGGAAGAAATTGCTCGAGCACGTCGACGCGGCAAATATCGACTTGAAAGCAATTACCGAGGATTTCTATCGTGAAGTCTGCTCGGCGACGTTAAAGCCCGTCCAGAACGCTCTGATACTGGCTAAGGCGAGCGAAATCCTGGTCGAAGTGACGAACCTTGTAATTCCGACGCTGAACGACGAGCCGCAGCAGATGCGCGAGCTTTCTCGCTGGGTAAAAATGAATCTTGGCGCCGATACGCCGCTGCACTTTTCAGGATTTTACCCCCGCTATCAAATGCGGAATCTGCCGGCGACCTCGCTGAGAACGCTGGAGACGGCCCGTAAAATCGCGATGGGCGAAGGGCTGAACTATGTTTATATCGGCAACGTCGCCAGCAAGGAAGGGCAGAACACGTATTGCCCGGGCTGTAAGAAGCTGCTGATCGAACGCAGCGGATATACGATTCTGAAGAACCGGCTAAGGTTCGGCCGTTGCCCGGATTGCAGCAAAGAAATATATGGAGTCTGGAGATGACACGCAGAAAATTTATTCGAAAACTCATGGGAGCCGGCTCGATGATTGTCGCAGGGGCCTCGTTGTTTGTAAAGAAAGCAACACCGCGTAAATTCATACGAGCTGTTCGATCCAAAAAATACCCTGGTTCCTTAAGACCTATGGGGGATATTTCAAAACAAGGCAAATGGAGCGGTTGATATGGACAAGCATTTTTTCAAACTACCGGCACTGTGTATTTGTGTGTTCGGCCTTCTTCTTGTAAGCGTGTGCAAAAAAGAAACTCCCGCTCCTTCGAACGCAGCGGCCACGGTTTCACCGGAAAGGCCCGCCGAACCTGCAAAAAACGTTCTGC
>CAZTDF010000002.1:26165-65871 GCA_964612465.1 uncultured Pirellulales bacterium | reverse complement strand
AAGGCAAGCAACTGCCTTTCGTAATCCTTCCAGTCATCGGTCACCAGAATCGCCAACTCTGTGCGGTCAATCGCCTTCATGGTTTTTGCGACCCGTGCCTGCCCCAAAGCCCCGATATCGTCCACGCCGGCTGTATCAATAAAAACAACGGGTCCGATGGGCTTGAGTTCCATCACTTTCTCAACCGGATCCGTCGTAGTTCCAGCAATATCGGAAACGATCGAGACGCTCTGCCTGACCAGCGCATTTAAGACCGAAGATTTGCCAACATTTCGCCGTCCAAAGACTCCTATATGCAGTCTGAGCCCTTTGGGTGTTTTAATCATTACGTCACCTCATAACATCATCGAATCATCTATTCGGCGCAGTGCGCTTCCTTCGAAACGCTTCGAGACGTTCGGAAACACACCGGCCGGATTTATTATCTTATGTTTTCTTCAATAGCTTTCAGCAACACTTCCGGCTTGACGGGTTTCTCGAGAACCTTCTTGACCGGAAGCCATGTTTCGTCCGGCTCAAAACCGAAGGGAAGACTCATCGCTTTGCGTATACCCGTCAGAATAATCACGGGAATATTCTTGGCGCTGTCATCCTTGGCCATTTCCCGCGCGACGTCAAATCCCTCGGATTCCGTCGTCATCATAACATCCAGCAGAATGATGTCCGGGTTTTCAGCTTTTGCCTTTTCAACTCCGTCTTTGCCGTTGGAAGCACTGACGACTTCGTAGCCCTTCGCATCCAGCACGTTGGTGATTGCTTCGATAAATTCAGGGTCGTCATCGATCATTAGCACTTTTTTTGCCATTTTGTTCTCCTTACTTATTTTCGTCTGTCTGTTTCAATTTTGAGCCATCGATGTGGCTTGTTCCTTTTTACGTTTTAAAGAGTCACCACGAGAATAATCGACATATCTCGTTAATTCAGCAGCAATCTTTTCAACTTGATTAACGCTTTCTTTCGGACTGATACACTTTTTTCCGGGATAAAGTTCATACAAGTTCTTATAAGCTTCCGGGGTAAAATTGGGCATTATGACATTGGCACCGGCTCGCAGTGCTGCTATTGTTCCGTCCCGGCCGGCGAGACTTGCAATAGCCGTATTTGCGGGCATGTGAGTGTTTTTTGTCACAATTCTGGTAACCGCGATACATCTTAGAGTAAGGCCCAGATCGCCTGCCTGCCGGCGTCCCAACGCAGTGTTACGATTTGGTATGAAAGGTCCGACGCTCAGCATATCGAAGTCCCTTTCCCTGAAGAACAGAATATCCTCGGCGAGTGTTGCAATGGTCTGTCCCTTCAGCCCGACAATACTGCCGGAGCCCGTCTGGTAGCCTATGGCCTGAAGATCGTACGTACACCTGAGGTGGTTGTCAAAGCTCATGCCCGGATGAAGAGAAGCGTAAAGTTCCGGATCTGTCGTCTCAATCTTAAGCAGGTATCGATTCGCACCGGCGCGTTTCCAAAGCTCGTACTGACGGCGTGACTTCTGGCCTACAGACAGTGTCACGGCGATATCGAACTTCGATGTTATCTCTTCAATTAATTGTTCGAACCAGGATGGATCGAGCGCATCATCTTCGCCGGACTGCAGTACAACCGTTTTGATGCCGCTACAGACAAGCTCTTCGACACCTTGCAGAATCTGCCGCCCGCTGAGCCGATATCGCTCAAGATGACTGTTATCTCTGTTCAAACCACAATAAAGACACGTATTCCGGCAATGATTAGCGAACTCGATTATCCCGCGAAGCAGAATACCATCTCCGACTTGCTCTTTTCTCACAGCATCGGCGAAGGCATACAATTCAACGACTTCGGACGGGTCCTTCAGGGCAAGCAAATATTCAAGGTCACTGCGAGCCGGAACATCGCTGTCATACACACGTCTCAGAACAGATTGTAACTTCACATCAATCATTTCTTCTTCGCAACTTTTCGGTACTGGCGAATAATATTCCTGATTTTCCGGGGCGTTAATTCCCCATGAATTTTGTCGTCAATCATCACAACCGGGGCGACGCCGCAAGCGCCAAGACACCTTGCCGGCTGCAGTGAAAACAAACCATCTTCAGTCTTCTGACCGAAATCAATGCTCAAATCCTTTTTAATGGTTTCCAGTATCTCCGCGGCGCCTTTAACATAGCAAGCTGTGCCCAGACACACGGAGATAACATGCTTGCCGGGCGGCGTTAAATTGAAGTAATGATAAAAAGTCGCCACGCCCCAAATGTGCGCCGTCGGTATCGCCATTTCAAGGGCAATCTCATCCATCGCTTCGGTGGGCAGATACCCATATAACTGCTGCGTTTTATGCAACACCGCGATGAGATAGGAATCAGGGTGCTCGTCTCGCGGCACCGAAGCGATATATTCTTTTAATTCACTGATTTTATCTTTCTCAGCAACTGTCATAATTTCCCTCACAGGTTCATTTTCGTCACGAAATCTCACTTCTAAAAATACAGGTCTCTCTGCCCGGCTTCGGTTTTTTCAAGAAATTTCAGAAGTTCGGGATAGATATCGGGCATCTTCTGCCGGATTTCCTCTATCTCCCTTTCAAGAATTTTCTGCCCAACCGCCAACGTCGCCGGGCTGGCAAAATCGTCAAGCCATTCTCTGAACGTAAGCACGGCATTGAGTTTGCAAAATTTTCCTTCTTTCCCGGTTCTGAGCAGTTTCATGATGCGCTTTCCAGTCCTTCCGCATCGATAGCCGGCAGTACAAAAGGACGTAATGTAGCCAGCTTCGGCCAATTCCCTGATTACTGCGTCAAGACTTCTCGTATCGCCCAACTGAAACTGCTGCCTGTTGAGCTGCTGGTCGTTGAGCATCTCCGAATATCCACCAATGCCGATACAGCTTGAGGCATCGCTTTGCGTGCATCCGATCGGCAGAATGTCCCTTCTTACAGCGGGATTTTCCCGGGCTGTCAGAATCATTCCCGTATAAGGAACGGCCAATCGCAACACGGTTACGAGCCTTTTGAAATCATCATCGCCAACCGTAAAGCCCGGATTCTCGGCAAACGGTGTATTGGACGCCGGCTCAAGCCTCGGAAATGAAATCGTGTGAGGCCCAATACCGAATTTCTTTTCAAGCTCGATGGCGTGATACAGAAGTCCCATGACCTCGAACTTCCAGTCGTAAAGGCCGAAGAGAACTCCCAGACCAACGTCATCAACGCCCGCTTCCATCGCCCTGTGCATGCAGTATAAACGCCAATTGAAATTCCCTTTAATTGTATTACGGGGATGAACCTTCTCGTATGTCGGGCGATGATATGTCTCCTGAAAAACCTGGAACGTACCGATGCCGACATCCTTGAGCAGTTTTAATTCTTCAATCGACAACGGTGCCGCGTTGACATTTACCCTTCTGATTTGTCCCGAGCCTTTTCTCGTCTTGACCTTGACATCGTAGATGGTCCGGATCGTAGAGGCTATATAATCCACGCCTGTTTCCGGGTGCTCGCCATAGACGACAATCAACCGTTTATGACCGATCCGCCCTGCCAATACCTCTGTTTCGCTTTTAACCTCCTGCAGTGACAGTTTTCTTCTGGCGGCCTCTGTATTACTTCGCCTGAATCCGCAATAAAGGCAATCGTTCACGCACAGATTTCCAAGGTACAAGGGAGCGAAAGTCACAATCCTGTTATCGTATACCTTCTTCTTAACCCGGGCGGCCGTCTGCTTCATCTCTTCCAGGAGATCCCGGTCGCTCACATTCAGCAGATACGCCGTCTCTTCAGGCGTCAATGTCTCTATCTGCAAAGATTTTTGCAGAATGTCTTTTATTTCCCCGGGATCAGGCTTCCGGCTGGAAAGAAGCTTCTGCTCAATCTCGTGCTCATTTATAAAACAATTGTTGCCGTCGAGATACTTGTTAATTTGCTCGGTCTTAACGCGCTGACTTATCCAGCGCCCAGTATCGCGTCGCGCCGTCGCAACTGTATTATTTTTGATCGTCATCATTTTTTATCCCTTGCTAAACAACCTTGGCTACTTTGGCGATAATCCCCCGCGGTTCTTTCGGCTTGTAATGAGTATGCAGCAACTCGTGCGATTTTTTACTTAACGGCCTGCCTAAAAACTCCTTATAAAGCCGCTGTACTTCCGGATTGTCGTGGCTTCTTCTAATGGTTTTTTTCCTGTCACTGCTATAGAGGGCATTAGCACGAGCTTGGAGGCACTCTTCGTCAAGCGGGATAGAATTGGCTGTCGCGTAAGGCTGGCCGCCGCCACCGATGCAGCCGCCGGGGCAGCCCATAATCTCCACAAAATGGAAACGATCCGGCTCATTTTTTACTATTTCCATCAGGGCATGCGCATTACCCAGACCATGGGCGACACCCACCCGGATTTCTTTGCCGTCCATGCGTACTTTACCCTGCTTGATCTTATCAAAACCTCGGATATCATCGAGCTCGATATCGATCAATGTCTCTCCGGTGAACAGTTCGTAGGCCGTTCTCAGAGCCGCCTCCATTACTCCGCCGGTCACGCCAAAAATCGCTCCCGCCCCTGACGAAAGTCCCAAAGGAGCATCAAACTCCTCCGGTTGTATATTGACAAAATCAATCCCGGCCGACTTTATCATCCAGGCAATTTCTCTGGTTGTCACGACTATGTCGGTCGCCTGCAGCCCGTTTACGCTAAGTTCGGGTCTCGCCGCCTCATATTTCTTGGCAGTGCAGCACATCACTGCGACGCTGAGAATCTTTTTCGGGTCGGTCTTGATCTTGTCTGCAAAATAGGTTTTGGCCATCGCCGAGCCCATCGACATCGGCGACTTGCACGTCGAGACGTTGTCGATCAGCTCTGGATAGAACTGTTCCATATACTTCATCCAGGCGCTGGAGCAGGAAGTGATCATCGGCAGCTTGCCCCCTTCCTGCAGGCGTTCCAGGAATTCACTTGCCTCTTCCATAATTGTCAGGTCTGCGGAAAACTGCGTATCGAACACATAATCAAAGCCCAGTTTTCGAAGTGCCGATGCAACCTCTCCTTCCATGTTCCTGCCCGGCTCGAGGCCAAAGGCCTCGCCAATCGCGGCGCGAACCGACGGTGCAACCTGGGCGACCTTAACCAGGCTCTTGTCGTTGAGCTTCTCGAATAATTCCTGCGTGTAGTTCTTTTCCACAAACGCCGCCGTGGGACAGACATTAATACACTGGCCGCATGTCGTGCACACGCTCTCGGCAAAAGGCATATCATAGGCGGGCATAACTACCGTATGAAAACCCCTGTTAGCATGGCCCAACGCATTAACGCCCTGAATTTCGCTGCACATTCTCACGCAGCGTCCGCACAAAATACATTTGTCAGGGTCTCTGATGACCGACGGCGAAGATAAATCCTTCTCATAATGCTTGCGCTCGCCGGAGAAATGTCGATGCCTGATTCCCATCGCGTAAGCCAGTCTCTGCAGCTCGCAATTACCGTCACGCTCACAGGTATGACAGTCCTCCGGATGGTTATCAAGAAGAAGCTCGACAATATCACGCCGTGCCTGACGCAATTGCTTCGTGTTCGTATATATATTCATCCCATCAGCAACCGGATAAGCACAGGAAGCGACATAATTCTTCATGCCCTCGACCTGGACGATACACACCCGGCAGGCTCCCTCAATGGAAAGCTTCGGATGGTAGCACAATCTCGGGATATGATAGCCGCATTTATCGGCTGCCTGCATAATCGTCTGGTCATCCGTTACGCTGTACTCTTTATCATTAATGCTAATCGCAATCTTTTTTGCCATCGATAATATCCTCAACTCTTGACGATCGCGTCAAATTTGCAGGTCGTAAAACAGACCCCACATTTAATACATATTTCTTGGTCTATAGTATGTATGTTCTTGGCCGTTCCCTTGATAGCCTTGACCGGACAGGCCTTCTTGCACGCACCACATCCGACACATTTATCCGTAATCTCATACGTCAAAAGGTTCGTACATGCCCGTGCCCGGCATTTCTTTTGCACGATATGTTCTTCATATTCTTCGCGGAAGTTTTTAATCGTACTAAGAACGGGATTCGGCGCCGATTGCCCGAGGCCGCACAGTGAGGCCTTTTTAATCATATTTCCAAGGCGCTCGAGCTTTTCAATATCACCTTGTTGCCCCTGTCCCTGTGTGATACGCGTCAGTATCTCGAGCATTCTTTTAGTGCCTTCTCTGCACGGCGTGCACTTGCCGCAGGATTCGTTCTGTGTAAATTCGAGGAAGAATTTGGCGATATCCACCATACAGGAATCTTCATCCATGACAATCATGCCGCCGGAACCCATGATAGACCCGGCCTGCGCGAGCGATTCGTAATCCACGGGAGTATCGAGAAATTCGGCAGGCAGACAACCACCGGAAGGCCCGCCCGTCTGAACGGCTTTGAACGCCTTGCCGTCGGGTATCCCACCACCGATGTCATAAATGATTTCCCTCAGGCTCGTCCCCATGGGTACTTCAATCAGACCCGTATTGACGACATTTCCCGCCAGGGCAAAGACTTTTGTCCCTTTGCTTTTCTCGGTACCGATTGAACTGAACCAATCGGCCCCATCCATGATGATGACCGGAATATTCGCCCAGGTCTCGACGTTGTTAATCAACGTCGGCCGGCCAAAAAGACCGCTTACTGAAGGATACGGCGGCCGAGGCCTCGGCATGCCCCGGGCTCCCTCGATCGAATGAATCAAAGCCGTTTCTTCACCACAGACAAACGCGCCCGCTCCGAGACGGATTTCAATGTCGAAGCTGAAACCGGAATACAGAATATCCTCGCCCAGAAAACCGTGCTGCCGGGCATCAGCGATGGCCCTTTCAAGCCGCCGAATCGCAAGAGGATATTCAGCCCTGATATAGACGATACCCTTCTTTGCCCCGATTGCATAGCCCCCGATTATCATCCCTTCTATAACGGAATGAGGATCGCCCTCGATCGCACTGCGATCCATAAACGCACCGGGATCGCCTTCGTCGGCATTGCAGATCACGTATTTGTCGCCCTCTCCGGCACGGGCCGTAAACTCCCACTTCGTCCCTGTGGGGAAACCCGCGCCGCCCCGTCCACGCAGACAGGATTTCTTTACTTGCTCTATCACTTCTTCAGGCTTCATATCTGTCAAGACCTTCGCCAGGGCCCCATAACCACGCAGAGACAGATAATCGTCAATGCTTTCAGGATCGATAATGCCGCAGTTACGCAGGGCAATTCGCATTTGTCTGCCGAAGAATTTGGCATCACCGAAAACGCGGTAGAATCGATTGAAAAGGTGGTCTTCCTGGATCGCCAACCTGGCAATTGGATTGCCTTTCCTTAGATGCTGTTCCAGGATTTCCGGAATATCATCCTCCGTCACCCTTCCATAGATCGTATAACCCGGATTGACCACCATAATCGGGCCTTTATCGCACATCCCCAGACAACCGGAAAGCGCCAGGCGAACTTTCTGCTCAAGCGGATCATTCCTGAGTTGTTCTTTGAGTAAATCAAGGAGCCGAGTCGAACCTTTTTGGATACAACCGGTTCCTTCACATATTGTTACAACATATTCATCTACCACGGCTGTTTACCTCTAATCTATAATCCATTCCTGTATCACCTGGCCTTTTTTGAGATGTCTTTCAATAATCTCATGGGCTCTTTCCCTGTTGATTTTTCCGTACCTGACGGGATTTTTTCCAACCTCTACGACTTCGACAGTCGGCTCAAGATTGCACCTGCCGGCACAACCTTTCTGGCTTAAATATACATCCGTCAGGCCCCCTTTTGTGATCGCATCTCGAAACACTTCCATCACATCCTTCGAACCGGCAGCGATCTCACACGTAGCCATTCCGACATAGACTCTTTTCGAAGATAAATATCCTTTGCCTACGATTCTGCTGACTGCTTCGGCTCTCTTCTTTTTTAAGATATCCAAAGGCGTTGACACTTATTGGCCCCTTTCAATTTGAAAAATGAACGAATTTCCTTTTTCTCGCGGCTGCACCCAGATTCTGCCGCCATGGTTCTCGACGATTTGCCGGGTGATATAAAGCCCTAACCCGGTCCCCTTGACCTTCTTTGTCTCGTCGTTACCTAAGCGCGAAAACTTGTGAAACAGCTTGTCCTTCTGATCGTTACGTATCGGCACGGAGTCGTTATAAACCTCGATTTCTATAAAGTCCGCCGTCTCTCGAGATTTCAACAATATATCACCGCCATCAGTCCCGTATTTAATGGCGTTGCCGACGAGATTGTTTGCCGCCACCTGTAACAGGTCCAAATCGGCATTTACACTAAGCTCAGGATCAATTTCATTCGTGAAGTTGATATTCTTTCTAATCGCAATTGTTTTTAATGACTCGATCGACGGCTGAAAGACATCCTTTCTGATATTGACCTTTGTCTTGTTGACCGACAACTCCCCCTTTTCGATCCTTCCGAGATTCAGAAATTTCCTGACCGTGGCTTCCAGATAATCCAGGTTCCTTGTAATCGAATCGAGGGCCTTTGTCTGCTTGAAGTTAACCATACCCAGCAAACCATCTCGAACCGCATACGCGTTCATTACCGTTGAAGCAAGAATACCTTTTAGCTCGTGCGAGACGAAACTGATTAAATCGAGGTAGCTTTTATTGGCCGCTGTCAGTTTCTCATTCGATATCGTCAGACTTTGCTCTCTCTCGTCCAGCTTTTTAGACATCATGTTGAAAGACTCGGCTACTTCATCGAGCTCGCCAACACCCGTCTCTGTCGAAACCGAGTAACCGAGGTCGCCGCTGGATAGCTTGTGTGCGGCCTTGACTAATTGTGTCAGGGGGCGTGAAATCCGCGAAGCCAGAACAAACGACAGCAATATCGCCAGAGCCGCCGCACCGGTTATAATAGCAAGAAAAACAATGGTCACCTTCTTCGCCATGTCGTCGAAGGGCTTCGCCAATGTCCCCACGTAAAGGATGCCGATGATCTGTCTGTTGATATTTCGAATCGGCTCATAGGCCGTTTTGTACCAGGCATTGACCACAAACGCCCTGTCGTTCCAGACATTGCCTTTTTCGATAACCTCCATATACACCTCTGCGGATACTCTCGTACCGATCGCCCGCTTGCCTTCCTGGTTCATCACATTCGTGGCAACCCTGGTATCATCCTGAAATATCGTAACTGTTCCCACGCGTTGACGGTCATACTGCTCATCTCCGAAAACAAGATATCGAATTCGATCCACCAGCTCATTGTCGCGATTGATAATTCTCCCCCCATACACGACATGGCTGACCCGACCGTCATCATCGCAGACCGGCATCGCATATTCCTTCGCCATAACGTTATCCAATGTCATTCTGTTCCTTGGCATCGCCATCGGCGTCGGCTTTATGTCGATTCTGGTTTTCTCGAGCATGCCCCCATTCAGACGGATCAGTTCTTCGCCGTGTATAAGTCTTGTTCCCCCGATACTCTGGCCTTTTTCAAATGCAGCGCGTACAATCTCGCTTCGAACATTCTCGATGTCAGCCCTATCTACCGACTGAAGATAATGGAGATTCATCTTCTGCTTTAATTTGTCTAACTCATCCTCAAAAGAAACCAGCGTAAACGCATCCCCTATTCTGTTAATTTCTGCGTTATAAACCGACCGGGCCGCTCTCAGATTATTTCTAACTTTTTGCTGAGCGCGGTCCATTATATCCGCCTTGATAATATAGAAGCCCAGCAGTACGATCGATAACGATATCACCGCTATAATCATGAAGAACGATAACAAAATTCGTTTTTTTAACGACTGGGTGCTCACTGGTTCGGCTTCCGTTTCTTTCTTGTCTTTAAATAATAAATTATGCTTTCGAGCTCGGTCTCAAGATTAATATTGTTGACGATGCATTCTTCGGATTCCTGCAGGCATATCGGAGCAAAATTGAGAATTCCTTTGATACCCGTTGACTTCATCAACTCAAAAACCTGCTGAGCTGCATAATCCGGAACTGTGATAATGCCAATTTGTATGCTGTTATTTTCTACATAATTGCCCATTTCACTTAATGGCAATACGGGTATATTACCTTCTCTATTAACTTTTGCCGGATCAATATCAAACGCCGCTGTGATTTTTATGCCATCCTTCTCAAAACCCGGATATCGCAACAACGCCCTTCCGATATTTCCTAACCCAACCAGTATAACCTTTTGCAGCGTTCCTTTACCCAAAACCATTTCTATTTGCTTAATGACCTCTTTTACGTTGTATCCGCCGCGCCGGTTCCCGGATATGCTGAAAAGAGAAAAATCTTTGCGTACCTGGGCGGAAGTTACTCCGACGGCATCTGCCAGATTCTCCGAAAAAACGCGGATATATTTCAACGCTTTCAGCTTTCTTGCTACATTCCTATATCGAAACAATCTGACTATACGAGCTCTATTTTGCATAAGGCTATTCCCATTAATATCATGTTTCCTCATTCAATTAATATCGTGACCATATATCATTAATAACAGAAGTATACGACATACAAATATGTAAGTCGAGTATTTTTTGTGAAAACTTTCACAATATTTATAATTATTCGTATTATTTTCGTTCATTTACTATATTTTAGTAGCCTTAATCGCTCATTTTATTGTCATTACCAAAACGTCTTTGTATCTTTAAGCTATTTATCTATAATTACTTAGGTAGCATCAATTATTTCTGTGTTGCCATATCTGTTGTTTTCGAGCTTCATTTTGAATATTGATACAAAAAGAGAAGAATAATATGAACCCAGCAAGCATAAATCTGCTCCCGTCGGGATAAGTTTCCAAATTTGAGCCCCATTTCGAACTCTTATCTATCCCCAAAGAGGTAAAATGGAAGTATAGTGCCTTAAAGCCTGTGGCTGGATGACGATGGACTACTCAACTGTAATATTCCTTAATCCTTTTTTTATTCTGTTCAATATGCAAGTTATCTGACATAATATAAAACCAATATTATTCAATACCCAATTAATAAAGGATTATTATGATGAGAGTATTCACCAAATTCCCGCTGTTCTGCTTGTTCTTAATGTTATCGATTTTTTGTTCTTTCACAGCCGGCGCCGATGTGCAGCCCCATGGCGGCATGATGCGTTACCCGGATGTCAGCTCAACTCATATCGTATTTGTTTATGCTGACGATATCTGGGTGGTTCCGCGATCGGGCGGAATAGCCTCCCCGCTGGCAAGTCCTCCCGGTGGAGAAGCCTTCCCGCGATTTAGTCCGGATGGACGCACTATTGCATTCAGCGGCAACTATGACGGTAACTTAGATATCTACACAGTAGCTATTGATGGAGGAATCCCGCAACGGGTAACTTATCATTCCAGCGGCGAGCGTCTGTGCGACTTCTCTTTCGACAACCAGCTCCTGTTCGCAATGAACGGACTGGGAGGACTGGGAAGGCAGGCTCAATTGTTCACCGTGCAGCAGGCCGGCGGTCTGCCGAAACGGTTGCCGGTGCCTTATGGCGGTTACGGGACAATTTCTGGTGACGGCCAATGGCTCGCTTACACGCCGCGAAATCGCGATTTCAGAACATGGAAACGTTACCGCGGCGGATGGGCTTCGGACATCTGGCTTTTCCACCTAAGTAATCATACTTCGAAAAAAATCACTGATTGGGAAGGCACCGATACCATTCCCATGTGGCACGGCAAAAAAATCTATTACCTTTCGGATGCCGGACAGAATCATCGTCTTAATATTTGGTGCTATAATATAGAGACGAGCGAAAGAAAACAGGTTACGAATTTCAAGGATTACGATGTAAAATGGCCTTCCAACGGCCCCGGCCCGAACGGCGAAGGTGAGATTATCTTCGAATACAATACCAAACTTTACCTGCTGAACCTCACCGGCGAGCAGGCGATCCCCGTTAATATCTCGATCCCCGGCGCCCGTCCGAAGCTCCGTCCGATTCGCAAGGACGTTAGCAGGAGACTTTCTGACTGGCATCTCTCTCCCAATGCGAAACGTGTATTGGTTGAAAGTCGCGGTGATATCTGGTCGCTGCCGGCAAAGAACGGTACACCGCGAAACCTTACCCGCACGAGCGGTTTCGCGGAACGCGAGCCTTCGTGGAGTCCCGATGGAAAATGGATTACATACTTGTCGGACGAATCCGGCGAAAACGAGCTTGTTATTCGGCCTACCGATGGGCAAGGCAAACCGGAAACCGTTACGTCCATGGGAGCAGGCTACCGCTATCAACCGAGTTGGTCACCCGACTCCAAATGGATGGTATTTACCGATAATGAGAGCAAGTTTTATCTCTTTGACGTCGAGCAACGACAGGTCCGTTATTTCGACCGCATCAACATAACAGGGTGGAATTGGGGTGTTCCCATGCACTTCAGTTGGTCGTCCGACTCCCAGTGGCTAACCTATAATAAACCCAACATGGACAACATGAACGTGATCATGATTTATAATGTCTTGAAGGATGAATCCCATCAGGCCACCGGCGGCATGTTCATGGATTATCTGCCCACGTTCGATCGCAAGGGAGACTTCCTGTACTTCTTCAGTCAACGAGAAATCTCACAACCCAAATATGCAGATACGGGCCTGACCTTTACTTACCAGGACACAGCCGTGCTGCATGCCCTTCCGTTGCGAAAGGATGTCTCGAATCCATTCAAGGCAAAGAGTGACGAGGAAGAGGCGGATAAAGACGAAAAAGACAAAGAGAAGGATAAGGACAAAGACGACGACTCCGGCGAAAAACATCAGGGCGAAGATCCCAACGACGTAGACAGCAGGGAGTCTGAGAATAACAGCAGTGATGATGAAAAATCGTGCGAGTCTGCTGATCCGAACGATGAGAAGGAAAATGATAAAAAGGATAAAGACAAGGAGAAACCCAAACCGGTAGAAATCGACCTGGAAAATATGGAGATGCGTGCTTTCCGCGTTCCCATTAAGCGAGGGCGGTTCGGATATATCGGCATCAACGATAAGAACCACATTATTTACCTCCGACGCGGAGAAGAAAGTGCCCTGCAGTACTTCGATCCCAACAGCGAAAAACGCGAGGAGAAAACAATCCTCAAAAAGGTAAATTTCGTGCAAATGACGCCGGACGGTAAGAAGCTTCTCGTCCGCAGTGAGGGTAAGACGGGCATAATCGACGCCAAACCCGAACAAAAGCTTGAGAACCTGGTTGTGAGCAGACCAATGAAAGTAATGATTCAACCACGACAGGAATGGCGGCAAATATTTGTTGATGCGTGGCGTTTTATGCGTGACTACTTCTACGATCCCCACATGCACCGGGTGGACTGGCCCGCCGTGCGCAAACAGTACGAGGCCATGCTGGATGACTGCGTATCACGCCGAGATGTCGGCTATGTCATCGCGGAAATGATCAGTGAAGTCAACGCCGGGCATACATATTACGGCGGCGGCGATGTAGACTCCGGACCATCCCAATCGATCGGATATCTCGGAGTGGACTTCGAGCTCGACCAGGGATACTATCGCATTAGCAAATTATACGAGGGGGGCATCTGGGATACCGACGCCCGTTCGGTGCTGGACGATCTGGATGAGAAAGAAAAGGAGCAATGTAAATATATATTTAAAGTCAACGGTATCCCGGTTGATACATCCAGGGCGCCCTGGGCGGCTTTCGAAGGTCTGGCCGGCCAAACTGTTACACTGACAGTCGGAGCCAATCCCAATCCCGAAGAGGCGACGAATGTCGTTGTAAAACTGTTGGGTTCGGAATCCAATTTGCGTTATCGGCATTGGATTGAGAGTAATCGTCAGCACGTCGAAAAAGAATCCGGCGGCAGGATCGGATACATACACGTACCGGACACCGCTAACCGGGGACAACGCGAACTTTTCCGCCAGTTCTACGGCCAGATGAACAAGGATGCGCTAATCATCGATGAGCGATGGAACGGGGGAGGGAATATCGCCGACCGCTTTATCGAACTTCTGAATCGTCCCATTTACCTCCATCTTTTCGAACGTTATGAAAATGACTGGCGTGTCCCGACCCTTAGCCACCAGGGCCCCAAGTGTATGTTAATCAACGGCGAGTCCGGCTCCGGCGGGGACATCTTTCCTTACCTCTTCCGCAAAGCCGGCCTCGGAAAACTTATCGGCATGCGCACCTGGGGCGGCGTTATCGGCATTTCCAGGAATCCGTCGCTGATTGACGGAGCGCGATTAACCGTGCCGTTTATCACCTTCTATGAAACCGACGGAACGCTCACAATGGAAGGTCACGGCGTGGACCCGGATATAGAGATTATCGACGACCCGGAATTAATGGTCGACGGGGGCGATCCGCAGCTCGACGCCGCCATAAAACACATGCTTGATGAGATCGAGAAAAATCCCTACGTGCCGGCCAAACGGCCGCCTTACCCGGACCGCAGCGGCATGGGTATCCTTGAGGAGCAAAAATAGCAAAATCGGATTAAAGCACAATTCCAGGATGCGGCAGCCGCTCTATTTGTAATAGCGCCCGACGTATTCGACGATGGTCTTTTTAAGTTCGAGCGGCTCTATCAATCCCAGCCTGCGATAAATGACTTTGCCGCCCGGCTCTATCAAAAGCGTATAGGGGACACCGCCAAGCAGATCCTTGTCAATTGCTTCCATGAGCTGATAAATGTCACCCTGGGCGAATAAATAATTCCTGCAGGATGCCTGCTGTTTTTTCAAAGCGGAAAGAACCTGCTGCTCTTTAGCGGGCGAATCTGCACTTATAGTAATCAGCTCGAAATCCCGCCGGCGATACATCCGGTTCGCAATAACGAACTGCTCAATTTGCCTGACGCTCGGCTCGCTCCAGGTCGCCCAGATATTGATCAGCCTTAGCTTAGATGTATCATTTTTTATAAGCTCGCTGACATCTTTTGCATTTATCATCGTTAGCGTGACTTTTTCCCTCGCCCAGGATACAAGAGCGGCTTTCGCCGAGGCTCGTTTGCTGGCCCATTTAACCGAACAGCCAAATGCCCTGGTCTTCTCGACAGGTACTTTTTTGCCGGCCAATATTGCCTCGATTGCATTAATCGCATCGCTGGATTTAACCTGTTTGGGTTTTTTTTCAGAATCGTCGAATCGCCCGGCGTAACGCAGCTTCCGCTGGTTGTCAAAAATAAATAAGTGCGGCGTCGCAACCGCCCCATAAGCAGTAGTAACAGCCTGCGTCTTTCCGTCATAAAGATATGGAAAATTATAGCTTTTATCCCTGGCACGAATTTTCATTTCTTCAAATGTATCGCTCATATCCGAATAGCCAAGCTCATCGAGACGCACCGCTTGGGGGTCATTGGGCGAAATGGCGACCACCGCAACACCTTTGCTTTTATAATCAGAAGTCAGCTTCTTGATTCTGTCCTCGTAAGCCTGGGCAGTGGGACAGTGGTTACAGGTAAAAACGACCACGAGAATCTTCGCATCGGCAAAATCCGCCAGCCGATAGTTACGCCCGTCCACGCCGGGAAGGTTAAAATCAGGCGCTTGCCGGCCAATTTCCAGCGTTTTGGCTTTCAACTGCGCCGACCGACTAAATTCCGGAGCGAGAAATAATAAAACGATTGCCGTTAAAATACCCAGACTATGTTTACCCATAATTGAATCTCCTTTTTTTCTACGCTACATGATTTACTTATTTTCATGCCGCTTCCGCCAGCCGGTTGCTTCGATCCTCTTGAACTCTTTCTCGATATCTGTGCCCTCATAAAACGAAAGCCACCCGCGCAGCCGGTATGTCTGGCCCGGCTCTAAATCGGGAAACTTCGGGTCCGAATGAAAGCAGGGACAATTCTCATTGCCCCACGGATTGTGACAGTTTTCCCAGGCAGTAATAATCCAGCGTTTGCCGTCGCCGGACCGGCAGGCCACGTATGGATTGGTAAAGATTTTATTTTCATTGGTTTGCTGCTCGAAACCCACCGCCATCTTTGTCATCACGCAGTTTTGTATCCGCAAATCCGTCAAACGCTCTTTCGTGCCGTTGCTGAGCCACATCTCCATTCGCACAGCTTCTTTTGTCGATTTGACTTTCACGCCGAATGTGATTTTGTTCGGAAGAGCCCGCTCGATATCCAGCGTCCCGTCGGTTTGCCGCTTCCACTCCAGTTTTGGCAGACTGATGCCCTTGCTGGTCCAGATCGTGTCGATATGGGTATGAGCCAGATAAGTCAGGCCTAAATTCGACCAGATGGCTTCCGGCAAGTCGAGCACGACATAGCTGTCGCGGTCCCAGGGCGTGAAAACACTGCATTTCGTTTCCCGCTGCGGATCGATCGCTCCTTCCAGAAAACCTATCCGAGGATGCCGCCCTCCCGGGTACGGCAGCACAATCAGAGATGAGTCATCATTCGGTTCCGCCCGATTGTCCGGCCGAATGTCAAACTTTTCCATCGCTGCGACGATTTCGCTGTTTTTTAAACCTGTCGCGGCAGTTATCTCAGCGTTTGTAAAGCGGTGGTACCAGACCATATTCTTCAGCCAGTACTTCAGCTCATCATCATTAGTCGGTCTGCGAAAGTTGTCCGCAGAAGCTATCCGGCTCGCTCCGGCCCAGGCCGGCCGTGTAGCGATGAATGTGAAGAATCCGAAAGCGGTCAGTATTAGAACTGCCACCTTCATGATCGAAGTGTAGAACTCTAAATGTTCGCCATTGCTTTGTGTCTTAGTCATAAATGCTTTGCCACCCTTTCTATAGAGATGCCCCTAAATAATCTAATCCATTATATCCAATCGGCGTCCCGTGGCAAGAATTCCATCCCCAAAAGAGGCCGACTTTCAGTAATATTGATGCTAAACCATTGAAAACAAGCCGATTGTCGGAATGTTGAGGTGCTATACTAACGGGAAGTAAGATCCGAAAGCGGCTATATATAGAAACCATATGAACAGAAGTTCGTCATGGAAGGATGAAGTACGATGAAGGGTAGCTTGCGCTGATTCGAAAAATCAAAGGCAAGATTACTAAGCGTCCCCGATCTGGTGGCATCGAGATTGTGGCCGAAGGCAGAGATTCCTGGGTGGGATGGGCGAAACTCAAGACTGCTGCTGTTGATGAGATCGCAGTTATTAACACAGGCCGTGTAATCCGGGATGTTGATGCTGATATCCTTGCCGTTGTTGAAGCTGAGAATCGTGTTGCGCTCAATCAATTCAGCGAGTTCGTGTTTCATAGAGTAAGAGACGAGGTTGAAGAGGTCGTATAGCCTGATCACGTTTATATGACTTAACGCTCACTCGTACTTTATCTGTGTTGGTAAGGGGACAGAACCAGATAAACAGTTTATTTAACACCTTCATTATTTTCTTGACACCACACTTACTTAGCCGTTATCAGGTCTGCCCGAGCTTGTCGAAGGGGCGTTCTCGCCAATTCCAGTCGACCTTTTTGGACAAGATTTATGAGATTTACGTATGGATTGATTAGCAATAGCACGTAATACGCAATACGAACAAAGAATGCCGTCTCACGGAGATTTTATTAAAATATGCCAGACATTTTGTGCTTATATTCGTATAATAGATAACAAAATAGATATAGAATGCAGAATACAGAATTCAGGAGACAGAATGATATTGAAGTAAAAATGTAAAAATGAGAGTAGATCTGGGGGGTTATTCGGAGGGGCTATTTGAAAAAACAAACCCAATTTTCGAATGGGCAAAATGACGTTAAGTCAATATTAATAATGGTTTATGGAGTTTTAAGTGGGCCGGGGCGGCCGAAAAACAAAGCCAAACAAAGCCAATCTTAGTTAGCTCCCAGACTTGCTCTGGGGGTTGAAAAAACAAAGCCAATTTGCGGCGTAGCTGAATGGAGATAAACACTTGTTTCAAAAGGGCATATGAGAATGAAGCCTGAGTTGAGAGGCGAAAAAACAAAGCCAATTCAAAGCCAATTCGGTTGTTTTACCGCCGAGAACGCCGAGTGCGCGGGGGCTATTGATGTTCAGAGAGCGATTTCACCGTGATTATGTAGTTAATAGAAAATGGCATTCGCCCTTCAGATTTGTTATCTTATGATAGAATTATATTTAACAACATTATTTGTGTTCTGAAGTGAAAGGTACTCTATGTATAAATACGTGTCCTTGTTTACCCTTTGCTCTTTAATCTTTGCCAATCCCGCATCCACAAAAGCTGAAGACTGGCCGGCTTTCATGCATGATAAACACAGAAGCGGCGTAACCGATGAGCGGCTGGAGCTTCCGCTGAACGAATCATGGGTTTACATGGCATCACATCAACCTGAGCCCGCATGGCCGGAACCGGCAAAGCAGGATTTCTGGCACCGGCAGTTCAACCTCAGGTCAACCGTAGCATATGACAGGGCATTTCAAGTCGTAGGAGTGGGCGATACTATATACTTCGCTTCATCTGCGGATGATAAAATCTATGCGCTGGACTCGATGACCGGGCATGAACGTTGGACCTTTTTCACGGAAGGCCCTGTCAGGCTGGCCCCCTGCATCTCGGACGGTAAAGTCTATACGGCCTCGGACGACGGATATGTCTACTGCCTATCGGCTGATGACGGCTCGCTAACATGGAAACATAAGGGAACTGACGGGGATCGTATGATTCCGGGCAACGGTCGTATTATATCGATGTGGCCCATACGTACGGGCCTGCTGGTCGATAACGGGATTCTGTATTTTGCCGCCGGCTTGTTCCCGAACCAGGGTACATTCCTGTCGGCACTGAGCGCTGAAGATGGGTCAGTAAAATGGAAGCAAAAAGTGACCATATCTCCGCAGGGTTACATGCTTGCTTCTGATGAGCGGCTTTATGTCCCAACCGGGCGAACCAATCCGGCTATTTTCGCACGGACTGACGGCGCATCATTGGGAGAGCTGCCCAGCGAAGGCGGAACCTTTGCGATTCTGACAGAGAACGTCCTTGTCACGGGACCGGGCCTGCGGGCAAAAGAGCTTGATGCCAGTGACGTAGAAACAAGGGACAAGATTGCAACCTTCGGCGGCCTGAGAATGCTTGTCAGCGGACCGACCGCATATATGCAATCGGAGAAACAACTTTCGGCCTTCGACCGCGGGACATATCTGGAGCTTTCAAGAGAACGAAATCGCCTGATTCGCCGGCGCGATGCGATCAGCGAACGGCTCAAAAAGACAGACAAAAACATGCCGGTAACAAAACAATTAAGAGAGGAAATAGGCAATCTCACAAAGCAGGTCGGTGAACTATCGAGCAAAATGAAAGACTGCTATCGCTGGACGGTCCGATGCGAATACCCGTATGCGATGATTATGGCCGGCGATGCTCTGTTCGTCGGAGGAGAGGACAAAATCGCCGCGATCGATGCCTCGACGGGAAAGGTCATCTGGGATGCTCCCGTCGACGGCAAAGCATACGGCTTGAGCGTCGTCAACGGCGCCCTTTTTGTCAGTACAGATAAGGGACAGATATACTGTTTCAGAGGCGGCGTAAAAGAAAACGCGAAAGTTATCGAGGCCAAGACAGACACCAATCCTTATCCTCGTGACGTTTTGACGGAAAGATATGCCGAAGCCGCAAAGCTGATTCTCGAACGGACGGGCATCACGACAGGATACTGCCTCGTGCTGGGCTGTGGGCAGGGACGGCTGGCGTATGAGCTGGCTCGCAGGAGCGATTTGAAGATTATCTGCGTCGACGAAGATCCGCGTAATGTAGCCGCCGCACGCAGGGCCATCGACAAAGCCGGGCTCTACGGCAGAGTAGTCGTTCATCACAAGAATTCGACAAAACTGCCTTATACAAAGTACTTCACGAATATCATCGTTTCAGATGAAACACTTCGCACGGGCGGCAGGCTCCCCGACTCGGCAGACGATATCTTCAGGGTGCTAAGACCATACGGCGGAACTGTTGCTTTGTTCGGGCTCAGCAATAATCTCAGGCAGCAGGACCTGAAGAAATGGGGGCAACCGTCCCTGGTCGATTGGAAATTGCATAAGACGCGTGACATGGCCCTGGCGTGGACTATTCGCCCGGCGCTGGACGGCGCGGGCGAATGGACGCATACCTATTCCGAGCCGGGCAATACCGCCTGCAGCGGCGATAAAATCGTCAAGGGTAAGATGGCGGTCCAGTGGTTCGGCCGGCCCGGCCCGCGCCGGATGATCGACCGTCACCACCGCAATGTGCCGCCCTTGTTCAAGGACGGGCGCCTTTTCGCCCCGGGCGATTGCATCGTTTACGCTATAGATGCTTATAACGGGACAATCGAGTGGCAGGTCGAAGTTCCCAATTCCCGCCGGCTCGGCGTGTTCCTGGATTCCGGCAGTATGGCCGTGGATGAAAAGTGTCTTTATGTCGTAGCTCAAGACAAGTGTTACGGCTTCGATGTTAGCACCGGTCACCGCCGCACGACTTTCGAAATGCCTCAGCTAATTGAGTCCGAACCTCGAGAATGGGGCTACATAGCTTATTCCGGCGACCTTCTTTTCGGCAGCGGTCGAAGGAAAGGTGCATCTTATACCGAGACCAGCTATGAAGCCGATAATTTGCTGTGGTACAGGGACATGAAGCTTGTGACCAGCGATTATCTATTCGCTATGGACAAACGGGATTACCGGTTGCTATGGAAATATCAAGCCGGGCTTATCGTCAACACTACAATTTCAGTTGGCGATGAATGTATATACTTTCTCGAAACGGATAGTACAAAAGCCATAGCCGACAAAATCGGACGTATGCCTGCAAAAATGCTTTTCCATGGAGGCAATCAATATCTGGTTGCTCTCGAAAAACATACCGGCCATGTCATGTTCAAGACAAAAATTGATATCTCCAAATTCGAAGAACCGGTATATCTAAATTGTGCCGGAGGGATACTCCTGCTGAGCGGCTCCAGGCTCTTCGATGATCGTGTCTATTATCACTATTGTGCTTATGACGCGAACTCCAGCAAGGTCCTTTGGCAGGCTGATCACGCCACCGGCCTTGCAACCGACGGTCAGCACGGCGAATATAACCGTCACCCGACAATCATCGCCGGGACGGTGTATGCCTGGCCGTACGCATATAATTTGAAAACGGGCGAGAGAATCGAGGGCTGGAAGTTTGACCGTCGCGGGCATGGCTGCGGCGGAGTATCTGCTTCGGCCCAGTGCCTGTTCTGGCGAGGCTGGAACCCCTGGATGTACGACATTGGCCCGGAAGGCGGCCCGCAGCGACTGACCACAGCGACACGACCCGGATGCTGGATCAACATGATTCCCGCCGGCGGGCTCGTACTGATCCCGGAAAACAGCTCGGGCTGCACGTGCGGCTTTGCCCTGCAGACGTCACTTGCCTTCGTTCCGCAATAGAGGTTTGAGCGAAAGAATGAATTCGAAACAACGGATTGCAGCAGCGATGAATCATCAAACGCCCGACCGGGTCCCGGTCATGTGCCAACTTGCACTCGGGCACTATTTCCTGAACTGCACCGGCAAGCCCTCGGAAATATGGTTCGACAGCGAAGCCTTTGCCGGAGCGCTGGTCGAACGGCAACGGGAGTACGGATTCGACGGCATACTGGTGAATCTCCCCGGCAGGCCGCCCGACTGGACGAACGCCCTGGTCTCACGCGAGCATATCGGTGACCGCGAACACCTTCGCTGGAAATCAGGATTGGAAACTATTTTCGGCGCCGACGATAACCCCCAGACGTATCAACCGGGACACAAGCCGCTCGCCCGGGCAGATTATACATCCGTTGATGTTGGCGACCCGGCTACATACAGACTGCCCGGCTATGTCTGGAACACATGGCACACGCCCGAACTCTGGGGCATTGATCCTCAAGCCGAGCTGTCTGATCCGGCTGTTTATCCGGCATGGTTCACAAACACGCTCTCTAAGGTTCAGCAGCTTGCGCCAGAGGTCTCGATCCATGTAGAAGTTTTTTCGCCTTTTACTCATCTATTGGAGCTATTCGGCTATGAACAGGCCTTTTTCGCTCTGATTGATGCCCCGCAAATATGTCACGAATTTCTCGGAGTCCTGACACAAAACGTGCTGGCTCAGGTCGAGCTTTACGCCGCTTGTCAGCCCGATGCGATCCTTGTCAGTTCCGCCTTTGCCGGGGCGGGATTCATCAGCCGGCAAATGTATGAAGAATTTGTTATTCCATACGAAGACCGTATCTTTCGAGCGATACGTGGGTACGGCTTGAAATCGTGTGTTCATACCTGTGGAGCAATCGGCGACCGCCTGGATCTCATGAGCAGGACCGCCGTTGATGGAATCGACACGTTAGACCCCCCACCGCTCGGAACCGTATATTTGGAAGATGCAAAGTCAAAGTATGGCGAGCGGTTCTTCTTCAAGGGCAACCTGGACGCCGTCAATGAGATGCTGAATGCGGATGATCAAACCTTTGAACGGGCTGTTAAGGAAAGAATCAAAATCGGCAAGCCCGGCAGCGGATACATACTCTCTTCGGCCTGTAGTGTTGCTCCCCACGTCAATCCCGAAAGACTTAAACGTCTGGCAGAATTGGCAACACAATTCGGCAGATACTAATTATAGAAAGAGCCCCCTTAAATGTCCGGGTGTATTTTTCGGCCGAGCCCGATGGATTATTCCTGTTGGGATTGTATCGCCTGCAACTTTTATATGGAATATGCAGATATGCTAAATATATAAAATCACGAAGTTATACACTCATCGAAAACCTTAATTGAGTTGCAGTTAACTTTGGTCGATACCTAATTACGAGAAAACACATTTCCTGACTTTGTGTTAGGGGACATAGTATGGAAAGCAAAAAAGGTCTTACGCTGATCGAGTTGATTGTCGTAATCATTATCATCGGTATCCTGACGGCGGTGGCAATTCCGATAATGCGAGGCCGTATCGATTCGGCAAAGTGGTCCGAGGGAAGGACAGTTATGGGTATTATCGCCAGGTCATTGCGTACCCATATCGCCGAAAAAGGTAATAATTTCATGCCCGTTCCTACTTTAGCCCAGCTTGGTTTCGAACCGGGGGACTTGGACGGCACCTATTTCTCCGGCGGCGAATCCGGAATAAATGATTTTTCATGGATTATTAATAGCAACGATCCAATAGATTTTTTGGTTACCGCTACCGCCCCAGCAGGCGTCAACAGCCCTTCCCAGATTACATTAAACCACGCCGGTAATTTTACAGAAACGCAGTAAAATGTCACTAACGATACTGAAAAGAGCGGCGTCTCTACAATGAAATCTGTTTCAAAAGCATTACAAATGCTTACTTGGAAAAATCTTGACTCCGTTGTGTTATCTATGATAAGATAAATATAGCTCTCATCTATATGTTTTTCTTTCTGAATCACAGAAGATAGAACTGCAGGCAGGTAACAACAAAATATAAGTGAGGAAGGAGATAGAGGACACATATATCTATGCGAATCTCATTGCTGAGCACCATACTATCTTTCTGTTTAATTAGTATCGCAAATGCGAGTTTTGAGCCTTTAGTTGAACAGCGGTTCCCGCCACAGTTCCTGCTGGTAATCAACGAGTTCATGGCGTCAAATAACAATAGCAGCCAGGACCCAGAGGGACAATACGATGACTGGATCGAAATCTATAACACCGGTGTCGATACCGTTGATATCGGCGGCATGTACCTGACAGACAACCTGTCCAATCCTGTCAAGTGGCAGATTCCCGTTACCGGCCCGGCCCTGACAACCATCGAACCGGGCGGCCACCTGTTGATATGGGCCGACGGCGACAATTTCGACCCCGGGCTGCACGCCAATTTCAAGCTCGATGCAAACGGGGAAGAAATCGGGCTGTTCAACAGTGACGGTATTTCTATGATTGACAGCGTTGTCTTCGGCGAGCAAACCGGCGACATTTCCTACGGCCGCTATCCCGACGGCACCGACAACTGGCGTTTCTTCGGCTCACCGAGCCCGGCGGCAGAAAATATCGGCCTCTACGAGGGATTCGTCGCCGAGGTACAATTCAGCCGTCAAGGCGGTCTTTACATTGAACCTCTTTCTATCACGCTGGCCACTGAAACCGAAGACGCCATCATTTATTATACGCTCGACGGCTCCGAACCATACGCGCTCGGCTCCCGGTCCCGCGAGGGAACGGTCTATATGGGCCCAATCTCAGTTAACCGAACCACATATCTAAGAGCGGTCGCAATCAAAACAGGCTGGAAACCCTCCGAAGCTGTAATGCAGGCGTATATATTCCTCGACCTGAGCATCGGCGATTTCAGCTCCAACCTGCCGATCGCTGTCGTTGATACCATGGGCAAGGGTATCAGCCAAACAACGCAGACGTTATCATTTGCCAGCTTCATTAACACCAAAAGGGACGGCCGTACCAGGTTGACAGATACGCCCAATTTTGCCGGCAGAGCGGGGATCAATATTCGCGGCCAAAGCTCTGCGGGTTTTGCCAAAAAGCAATACCACTTTGAAACGTGGGACCAATACGACCAGGATACGGATGTCTCCATTCTTGGTTTTCCCGCTGATTCCGACTGGATTCTGCAGGGCCCTTACTCGGATAAGTCGCTGATGAGGAACTTCCTATCGTACAAGTGGAGCAACGATCTCGGTCAATACGCTGTTCGTACGAGATTCATCGAGGTATTTCTTAACACCGACGGCAGGGGAATATCGATGAGTGATTATGTAGGCGTTTACGTCTTCATGGAGAAAATCAAACGTGGTACCGACCGCGTAGACGTCGCAGCACTTGAGCCATCCGACAACACCGAGCCGCAAATCAGCGGAGGATACATCTTCAAGAAAGACAAGTCCAGTCCCGGTGAGACGGTATTCAGGACCAGCAGGGGTTTGGAAGTGCGCGTAGTTGAGCCTAAGATGGTAGATATAACGCCGGAACAGGTGGATTGGCTCCAACATTATCTTAACGAGTTCGAATCGGTTCTATACGGATCGAACTTTATGGACCCGGTGAACGGATACGCCAAATATATTGATGTCGGATCCTTCATCGATGTCCACATCCTCGTCGAGCTTACGAAAAACATCGACGGTTTTCGCCTCAGCACTTATATGTCCAAGGACCGCAGCGGCAAGATCAACATGGGTCCCGTCTGGGATTACAACCTGTCACTCGGCAACGCCGATTATCTTCAGGGATGGATCCCAACCGGCTGGTACTATCCCCAGCTCGGCGACGGTGATTATCCATGGTGGCGCCGCTTGTTCGAGGACCCGGTGTTTCGCCTACGTTACGCGGACCGATGGTTCGAGCTGCGTGAGAATCTCTTATCTACCGGCCGACTACTTCAAGACATTGATATTACTGCGGCGCTGCTGAGTGAGGCACAGGTCCGGAACTTCGACCGCTGGCACATTCTTGGCAGCTATGTCTGGCCTAACTGGTTTATCGCCGAGACTTATGACGAAGAAATAAACTGGATGAGCGGCTGGCTCGAACAGCGTCTCGACTGGATGGACAGCCAAATCGCCTATGAATTTACCACTGCTCCGCCAGTTTTCAGTCCGCAGGCCGGGCAGTTTGATCAACCGTTCGAACTGGCGATGACCGCCCCGTACGGCCAGATATACTACACACTGGACGGCACGGATCCGTCCGAACTGATGCCGTCAGAGGGAATCAAAGGAATGCTCGTTCCGGAGAACGCCGAAAAGCGTGTGTATATCCCCGTCCGCCAGATCGCCGACAACTGGAATGAACCATCAGGCTTCAGCGACAGAAACTGGTACAAACACTCCCACAGGCCGGGCGGTATCGGATACGACAGAGGATCAGGATACGAGCAGTTAATCGGCTTCGACCTTGATGCTCAGATGTATGCCAGGAATGCCTCGTGCTTTATTCGCATTCCATTCAGCATGAATGATAGTCCGAACGAATTCGACATTCTGACTTTGAACATTCGCTACGACGATGGCTTTGTCGCTTATCTTAATGGCACCGAGGTGGCCCGACGTAACGTTGGCCGGACCATTACCTGGAATTCAACCGCCAATGCCGAGCACCCCGATTCCGAAGCCGTCCAGTTCGAGAGCATTGACATTTCCGCTTCACTTAATCAGCTCAAGCCGGGCAGCAATATTCTGGCCATTCAAGGTTTGAATATTTCCAGAACAGACGCGGACTTTCTTATCTCTGTCGAAATGCAGGCGCGTTCCGAAGGTTCCAATGACGTGGACTTGCCCGGCGTTAATCAATATACGGCACCGATTACATTTACTAAAAGCACACACGTAAAAGCACGAATATTAAACGGCGGCATTTGGAGCGCGATGAACGAAGCAGTCTTTGCTGTCGGCAGAATCGCACAGAATCTGCGAATCACCGAGGTGATGTATAATCCGCGAGCGGCGAACGAAGAGTTCATCGAGCTGAAGAACATCGGAGCAGAATCGATCAATCTGAATCTCGTAAGCTTCACGAACGGCATCGATTTTACCTTCCCGGGCATTGATCTTACACCCGGCGAATATATAGTAGTTGTCCAGGACCGCAATGCCTTTGAAGCCCGGTACGGTTCAAACATAAATATTGCCGGTCAATTCTCCGGCAGGCTGAACGATGCCGGCGAACGTATCACTCTGGCCGATGCAATCGGCCGGACGATTCTGGACTTTAGCTATAAAGACGGCTGGCACTCTATTACCAATGGCGAAGGTTTTTCGCTGACCATCATCAATCCGACCCATTTTGACCTTAGCAGTTGGAACGTCGAAGAGGCCTGGCGCCCAAGCGCGTATCTCGACGGCTCGCCGGACTCCGACGACAGCGGCATCCTACCCAATCCGGGCGACATCGTGATCAACGAGGTCCTTGCCCACGCACACGCTGAGGCTGCGGACTGGATCGAATTGTATAACACGACCGGCACGGCAATCGATATCGGCGGCTGGTTCCTTAGCGACAGTAATGACGCCCTTTTCAAATACGAGATTGCCGCCGGAACGATCATTGAACCATATGATTACCTTGTATTCTATGAAGACCTGCACTTCGGCAATTCGAACGATGCCGGCTCTCATATTTCTTTTGCATTGAGCGAGAACGGCGATCAATTGTACCTCAGCTCCGCTCAATCCGGCGTCTTGACGGGCTATCGTGCTGTTGAGGATTTTGGTGCTTCGGTGACCGGCGTATCGTTCGGCCGTCACTATAAGAGCAGCACAGATAATTACAACTTCGTGGCGACCGAGCAAATCACGCCCGGTTCCGCGAATGCGTACCCGAAGGTTGGGCCCATCGTAATCAGCGAGATAATGTATAATCCGGTCTGGCTCTATGACGGATCGTATACCAATGACCAATACGAGTACATCGAGCTGCTCAATATCACCGCTGAGCCGGTGACGCTATACGACTACCAGACAGGCGAGCCGTGGAAATTCACCGACGGCATCGAGTTTATCTTCCCCGTTGATGTGCCGGTCACAATCTCTGCCGGCGGATATCTTCTGTTGGTAAAGAATCCGGCGGCGTTTTCCTGGCGCTACCCGAACGTACCCGCTGAAAACATTCTCGGTCCATACGACGGCAACCTGAGCAACTCCGGCGAAAGGCTGGAACTTAACATGCCCGGCGACGTGGATAACCAAGGCGTGCGTCATTATATCCGCATCGACCGGGTAAATTACAGCGACGGTTCCCATCATGAAAACTGCCCGGGCGGGATAGACCTCTGGCCAATCGAATCCGACGGCCAGGGCGCATCACTGACCCGCAAAATCGCAGGCGATTATGGAAACGACCCGGATAACTGGATTGCAGCTCCACCATCCCCCAGTCTGTAAACCGGCTTGATTTTCAGATAATAATCGTCAGAATTTTTATGACGTCTAAATTTTATTCGCCGGGGGTAGGGACCGAGGCGATCCAGTTGTCGGGATCGTTGCCATAGTCGGAGAGAACTCTCCGGGTAAGCGAGAAACCAAAACCATCAGACCAAATAGGCCAAAGATCAATCCCGCCCGGGCAATTTTCCGGATGTGAGCCATCGCTATAATTGATCCTGTCAATTCGAATGTAGTGGCGCTGGCCGGCATTGTCAATGTCGCCGGGCATACTAAGCTCCAGGCTCTCGCCGGCGTTGCTTAACTTTCCGCCGTACGGGCCCAAAATGATCTCGGCGGGCACGCCCGGATAACGCCAGGAAAATGCCGCCGGTTTATCGACCACTAAGAGATAACCGCCGGCGGGAATTGTAACCGGTGTCTCGGCAGGGAAGACAAACTCGATGCCGTCAGTGAATTTCCACGGCTCGCCTGTCACATAGTCGTATAGCGTCACCGGCTCAGCGGTGATATTGAGCAGCTCGATGTACTCGTATTGGTCATTGGTATACGATCCGTCATAGAGCCAGACCGGATTGTACATAATCTCGCTGATTACGATGGGTCCAACCTTCGGATAGGCATTCGCGGAACCGGGCGTGATTTGCTCGGTCGCCACGAAGTTATAGTTGCCGGTGCTGCTCTTATAATAACGCCCGAACGATACATCGGTCGCCGAAGCACCGAAATCCTCAACGGCACGATAGCCTGTCAATGTGCCGTTTTGTGCCGAGCTTAAATACAATTTTTCGCCATTTTCGCTCAGGGCAAAAGGCTCGAAACATCCCGGATCATTGAGATTGCCGAAATGCTGGCTTTCATACAACACAAGGTGCCGGTATGGGCCGATTGTTGTTCCGTTGGCAATCTTATACTTGGTCAGATTGTCATTACTGTCACTGATAAACCAGCCGCCAATATCAATAGCCGTCCCCGTCGTGTTGTATAATTCGATCCAATCCGATGCATCAGCGTGCGAATGGGCCAGGACCTCGTTGATTACCACATCGCCCGGATCGGGAAGGATGCCGCTGTCATCGGAGTCCGGCGAGCCGCCGGCGTATGCACTCGGACGCCAGGCGTCTTTCTCGTCCCAACTGTTCGGATCGGGATTTGCTGGATTTATTATAGTCAGAGAAAAATCCTCGCCATCGGTAATAGAGTGCCAGCCGTCTTGGTAACGAAAGTTTAGAATCGTCCGGCCGGCCGCATCGGCCAGGGTGATTCTCTCGCCGGCATTGTCCAGCCGGCCGGAGTATTGACCGGCTACATTTATCGCCGTGCCGTAAAGTGCCCTAAAGGCATTGCGGTCCTGGGCGACTATGACGTGCTGGCCGGCTGCAAGCTCAAGGCTCGGGAAAGTAAAATCGATGCCGTTCGTGAAGCTAACGAGATTCAGGTTGATTGTCTCTGATCCGATGTTCTTTAGCTCGATGAACTCTCCGTACGGATCTTGCGGATTATACATGATCTCTGTTACGCGTAAATTTTCTGCGACGGGCCCAACCACAAAAACCGCTTCGGTCAGCGCGCTCCATGTATTACCGTCTAAGATCCGAGCCTTAACATGGGCGCTGAGAGGCAACGTAATCGGCTCGTTATATTTATTCACACCGGGCAATGAACTGCTGTCAGAATCATCCTGGATTGCGATAAGCTCGGCGGAGATAAGAAAGTCGGAGCTTGCAGCGGAGGCATTCAAACCGTGGATGGCTAACAAATTTCTGCCCTGCCTAAGATTGCCGAGTGAAGTGGATATATCGATATTCTCGAATTCGATTGCTTCGGAGTCGGCATGACTGGCGTTTGCGCTGGAGTTCCATGTGAGTATTTCGTCAACATTACGCCGGGCCACCTCGGCGCCGTTGAGGTAGGCTACAAAACCATCGTCATACCGAATGTCCAACATCATGGAATCCAAATCCTCAACCTCGCCACTGAATGTAAATGGGATGCGTATGTAACAGGTCGCGCTCATGGAGTACATCCGTTCTTCTAAGTCAAAACTAATGAGAGATTCGTAGCCTGATGTCCTCTCGTAGCCAACGCCGCCCGGGCTCCCGGTAGAGTATAGCCATGTCGAGTCATCGAACGCTGTGCTGCTATTCCAGTCGGAGCTGACCGGACGAACCGGAATAAGCACCCGCTTAGAGGTGTTTTCAGCGACAAGAATCGTGCTCGCATTTGTGTTTTGAGGCGGAATCTCCGTACTAATCGGATCAGAGCCATCAAGAGTATAATATATAACACGAAACCTGCCGTTATCTGTCATGGCCAGGGCCTCACCGGGTAACAGGCTTCCACCGTGCTGTTCAAGGCCGCCCACAGTAAACGTCGGACCCGAAAATGTGTACATCCCTTCCCGTACACAAGTATCCAGAAAAATCCCAAGGCGATTCGGAACCCATGTATTTAATACGTACATGTCCATATTGGGAATGACTCCCTGCATTTCATCACGAAGCTCGAGAAAACGCATCGTAATATTGGCTTCCGACAACGCACCGTTATTGAAGAAGTGTTTTTGCAAACGATCCGCAAAGACCTGCCTGAACTTGCTGCTAACCTTGAGCGCCCGGTACAGGTAGCCGTTAGCGTTATTCTGACTATTGAGCCTGTCAAAATAAACCGTGTTGAGTCGATCTGAGAACATCCCTCCTTCGGCATCCCAGATGAAAAATCTCCACCTTCCTTCTTCCGAACGTTCGCTCGCAGCGGCCCAGTTATTTTGCGGCCAATCCCAATTTCCACTCCAGAGCTGAAGAATTAGATAGTCGGCGAATGCCGGAATATCGAGGAGTCGACCCAGCTGCTCGTAATGCGTATCATCGGACAAATTATTGCCGCGAGCGTAATTAAGCATATTGTTCCATGAGACCAAATCGCCGTCACGGATTCCGTTCATTGTCATTACGTCCCAGTCATTATCACTGTTGTACCACTCCTGACAGAATGCGTCTTTGATATGCTCGCAGGGATTGAAGTAGCCTTTATATTCGCCATTAATGAAGAGATTGGCCATGGTTCCCCCGCTATCCACGTGCCCCATATCCTTGTGAAGACGCCGAAGCAATTCATCCTTAATGAAAGGATTCGTTCTATCGTTGTGGCCCCCACGGAGAACTATGCTTTTGAATTTTTCAACTTCAAAAGGAAACAGAGGATATTCAAGCCGGCTTGGACCGTATCTGTCACGAAAGTACAATCGAAACGCAAATTTTCCATTGCCAGACCAATAGCCGTTCTGCCGGCGATAACGCGGACGCATATAGTTACTTCCGTGAACACGGATTCCACAGTCAATCTGTAGGTCCGAGTTGTCCGCCGGCTCAATCCACTCGAATGAAACAGGACGTTCGTATGCCATTCCCCTTTGCATCGGATTGTTATGACTGTCCGGGCCATCAGAAACCCACGTCCCGTCACCACTATAATAACCTTCCACAATAGCCATTACTCCGTCCGGCTCGTAAAACGTTGTACCTTCATCACCGACGAGAGAAATAACCGGCAAAGATTTGACGGTTTCGTTTGCGTTCAATAAATATGTATTGGTTTTGACGGCCGATGGCTTCCAACCCTGTTTGATTGCTCTTGCCCGGAGACAAGTATTCCTGTTGATGGAAATCGGGATAGTATAAATTATGCCATTTGGAAACCTTCCGGTGAATTCATATGGCTCGGAGCCGTCAAGAGTGTAGTAAATAATCGCGTTTTTGGTTTCGGTGGCAAGTGTTAAATAAAACGGAGTATCATAAAAACCTCGTTTGTGGCTGATTTCAGGGGCATCGACCTCGCCCAGGTATGCACCGTCATTCTCCGCTCCCGGCGTCGGTGTGGCGAAAAAACGTTCCTGGCCATTAGTCTCGGGATCCCGGCCGTAGGAAATATCCGTGGTCTGTTCGGGAAAGTTAATGCTGTCGATAAGGGTAACGCCGTCTTTATCGAACAGGCCAATCTCTTCACCGCCGGCACTGAGCTTGAAATTCGCGTGCAGGCCAAAATCACCGATATCCTCATCTGACCAAATCAACAGATAGCCGCCTGCGGGGATCGTAGTCAATGCCGGATAATTTTCGGGAATCTGCCACTTCGTGGGAACAGACAGATTGTCCGTTAGAAACATGCCACCTATATCAATCGAACCGCCACCGGAGTTGTATATCTCAATCCAATCATCGAAGTGCCCCTGCGGATCTTGGATCGTATCGTCGTTGGATGCCATGAACTCATTAATGACCAACGGAATACCCGCCTGGTGCCAGTGGCTAACCAAAAGTGCGAGATCCGACATATTCACGCCATCGGCACCATCCAGATCGGCATAGCTCGTTTCCGGATCGCTTCCCGAAGGCTCCAGCCATTGACCTGTTAAGAGCTGCACATCCAGAAAATCGATCCGGCAATCGCCGTTTAGGTCGCCGGCAGGACAGCCGGCATTAACAGAACCGACCAGGGATACGCTCAGTACAAAGCAAAGCAATAACAATCTGAAATGTCCGGGCACCTTCTAATCCCTTCCTCAACAATGGCTTAGGCCGTCAACTGCATCTTCACCTCTGCCACTTTGGGACCTCAGAAAGATGAAATCGCAGATATAAGTTTAGTTAATCAATCAAGCATACACCACTTATTATAGCATATTATCAGCAGTTTAGGCAATAACTTTTAAGGGAGTATCTGAATGTCATGCACATTCTGCCGGAACCGGCTCAGTGCGAAATGGCGTACATAATAATGTTAATCCCCATTTGAATGGCTTTTTCATAATTTTGCCTGCCGAATTCAAAACCGTTGCTGTCGCACCAGCCGCAGTGAATATCGGTTGAGCTTAGAAAAATCGCGAGGCGGTCGCCGATAAAAACTCCCCTGGCGCCGTGATTCTGGCCGTGCATATACGGTAATCCCACCTGCCTTGGCTGTCTCATGCCCGGTAGAAACACACGATTCTGACGCTCCATATACGGCAGGCCTTTATCGCCAAGGTCATACACGTTATGAAATATCTCGTGCTGCAACGGTATTGACTGCACGGCTCTATTTCCAAAAACCTGCTCAAGCAGCTCATAAGAGCTTTGATAGAAGAAATCGCCGCCCGAACCTACAACACAATCGTCCATCAGCAGAAATCCGCCACGGGTAATATATGCTCTTAAGTTGGCTTTCTGCCTGTCATCGAACTTGTAATGGTTTTCTCCGGTCATAAATAGAAACGGATATTTCTTCAGTTTTTGCAGTTCGTCAAATGAGACCACTGCGTTGAGTTGGCCTTCCATTGCCCATTGCGGCTGCCAGTCGTACGCTCCATATATTGGCTTGATCTTACAGCGGATTACCGACCTTAGCTGCCTTAATAAGTTCGCATCCCCACCTGGGCGGACATTCCACCGGTCGACTTCCTTCGATTCATGAGCATATTTGACTCTCGGCATCACAAAATCATACATATCGAGGTCGTCCGGACCTTTTTCGGAATCCGATTCTTCAACAGCCGAGGCAAGGCCGGCCGTTGTACATGCCGTACCGAGCACAGCCCCGCCCGCTCTCTTCAGGAATTGCCTTCGATTCATCTGTCCACTTTCTTCATTCATTGAACAACTCTTTTCTGCTATTTGCCTGAGAGGAAAAACCTTGAGGCGGCCAAACCGTCAACTCTGTTTTGCTCATATTTCCAGGGCTGCCTGCTCGCAACGCCATCCGCGTTATCTTCCAGGACCGGCGTCTCTGTTGTCAGCAGGGATCCAAGGCGATAGAAATCATCCACGCCCCTGCAAGCGGATGTGAACGCCTCCAGCAGCGAAATCCTGCCATTACCATCGACATCACCCTCCTCGTCAATTAATGCCGGCACAAAATATTCGCTGAACTTCGTGCTGTAATGCTGTTCCGCGGTACAGGCGCCGATAACAATTCTGCCCCGCCCCGTAACAGCCTTTACTGCCAGACCTGCACCCGGGCAATCCAGCACAATCAGCATCGAAGACGCTTTAACCGCGTTTATCAATTCGGCCAACTGCTCATGAGTTATGTCCGGGCCGGGAAGATTCAAACGCAGAGCCTCCGAGACTACATTGGCCTGACCTGTATAGTAAAATATGAACCTGTCCTCAGGATTAACTGTAGCTGCGAATCTATCCATTTGCTCCTTCAAGTTCCCGGCTGTCGAAATTCCCGAATCTTTCCGAGCTGTTGATTTGCTATCAATCAGGACTCTCAACCTGTCGGATTTTACTTTGGCAATATCGAGGAAAAACCGGCCAAGGTCCGTAACCGCCCGGTCTTTCGCCAAGCGCTCTTTCGAGTCCCTATTGATACCGCCGACAATCAGGACATAAGTCTTTCCGCTCTCCTTAGACTTCGTGCTTTGTTCGGCACCAAACGCTTCGAAATGCGGAGACCCACTTACTATAAGCAACAGAATTGCAAATATTGTCCTTTTCATAACAGCCGTTATACCTTTCAAACCAGACCAATAGCGCGCCTTAGTAACCAGCTTACGCTAAGTATCATGCACAAAACAAAAAGCAGAGGCCAACCGGGCCAGATACTTGTCATCCGGCGGGAACTACCCATCCGCGTTTGCGCCTCAAACATCTTTGTGATATCGCCGTCAACATCGTCAGCGTAGAAATATTTGCCATCGAGTTTTCCCGCAAGCTCCCGGAGAAATTTTTCGTCCAGCTCGACATTCGCCATCTCAGTCTTAACCGGCGGCAGATTCACGGCAATAGTCTTCTCACCAAGGAACACGCCATTAACCTCGGCCTGTGCCGTCGCTACAATCGACTGGTCCTGCACATCTTCGACTTGGGCGACGTAGTACCCGCGATCAACCTGGATCATTCTTAAAACTTCATCCCGGATATTAAGCAGCACGTTAGCACCGGCAACAGGGACGAACGAATTGTCGCAGACATAGGCCTCGAACTTTATCTTGTTTATTTGCCCGGTAGCCTTCTCCGCGAATAATTCTATCGCTGCTTCCCGTGACGTCACTCTGCCCATTTGAGCGGTAAGCCCGGCCATCATCTTATAGAGCCAGCCACCCTGCATGTCTTCGCGGTACAGCGAGAAAAGCCTGGAAATATTGAGCAGGCATACCCTGCCCCGCCCCACTCGATGAACAGAAATAACAGGGATCTCTTTAATCGTAGCCAGTGTTGTCGAGGCAGGCTTGTGACTGATAATTCGGTAAAAGGGGCAGGCCGGCCCATCGATGTCCTGCAGCGATCCCTGGTCGAGCAATTTGCCGTCAACCGCCTCAAGAGTCAGTTCTATCTGTCCCGGGCTGCTCGGCCAAATTGTCGGATTGCCAGCATCGAAGATCACCGGCATCAGGGCTTTTGCCTTCCTGTTTGTCCACTCGGCTGGTCCAAATTCGGCCTTGCCCGGCAGCAAAATAAGTCCGCCCCCCCTGTCAACTACAAAACTATACAGACCGGCAATCTGGGCCTCCGTTAAAGCGTCGAGTTCGCAGGGACCGAGAATGATAATATCGTACCGGTTAAATCCCTGCCGGTCCTCAGGAAGCCCGACATATCCATACGTCCGGGCGACGTTCTTAGCCAATATGGGCGTGCGAATTACATCCAGGCCCAGGTCCAGCTCAATCTTTTCGTCTCTGGCCAAAACCTGCCTGAGCTTGCCTATATCGAAATTGGCTACTTGCGAATATAAAAGAACCTTGAGCCTGGTTTCTTCAACGACATCGACCATCGTACTGCGAGCGTTATTTGCCAGATTCGTTTCGTGCTCGAGCGCCTTTGCACGGATAGAAAAACTATAGCTGCCGACGCTATCGGCTCCGATAGTGAACTCTGCCGTTACATCTTTGGCTGAAGAATCGCTTCGGCGCCGAGCCTTGTTAAATACTTCGGCGGGAATCTGCTTCGAATCTACTACGTAATCGTCTTTGAGCAATTCAATTGTCACTGGCTGATTCTGAAAATTCCTTGCGCTAACGACAACCTGTATTACACAGGCTGTATCAATCGCAATCCGTGAAGGTGCATTTATCGATTTTATCGCTATGTCGGTTTGACGCTCTCTCGAACCGACGCCGATAATGGCAATTTGAAAATCCCTGCTGCGAAGCGGCAGATCCGTCAGGCCTTCATTGCCGTTTTCGGAGTTGCCGGACTGATATGAGCGAATATTATTGTCGTCGGCCCGGCCGTCCGTGAAAATGACCGCCCCGACGACCCTGCTTTTTTTATCATCTGATACTCCCGGATCGGAATTTTGCGCACTTTTAGAATCAAGTGATTCTTCTGCAAAGTCATAATTGCCCATCACTGCCAGAAGACTGTGCATATCCGTTTGTGGGCCCCAGCGCCGCAGAAAATTCGATGTGCCGCTATGATAAGCCTGCCGGTCGAATCCGAAGACCTTATAACCGGGGCTGTCCACATCGTCAGGGCGAAACTTCTCTCGAAATATATCAAGCGCCCTATCCAGCCGGTTGATCCGCCCGTCTTCAACAATCGACATGCTCTCGCTCGTATCGAAAAAAGCCAGAACCGAATTTCTCGATAGAGTCTCGCTCGTTTTAGACCGTGACGGATTCCACAGAATCAACAGCAATATGACAATCGCAATATATTGCAGCGCCATCAACGGCCACCTGTATGACTGCCGGGCAGCCTTGTGCAATTCGCTGGAGCGGAAGACAAAGAAGATAAGCACGGCAGAGACAATTAAAAGCAATACTGCAATAAGATGTCCGGGATAGTCAGCGAATATCATTTTTTCACCGGCTCCTGATCATACTTTGCTGCGTTTTCAAAAAACTCATTCTCCTGTCCATAAAACTCTACATCCGAAGGTTCATCTTCAATCCACTGCTGTCGTTGTTTTTTCGCTCTTATGGCGATAGACCAAAACCGTCGAGCCATTTCACTTGCCGCTTCCGCCGAAACCAAATTCGGATTCTTAGTCAGAACAAGGCCTGCTCCTGACTGCGTCCCCCCAGCCTTATCTACGGTTGCCCACTGCGGCTCCGGCATCATTTCAAGCAGCCGCTTGGCAGCTTCGAGCCGGGCCAGCATCTGCTCGCGTTCTGCACTGGTGACAGATTTAGCAAGGGCATCCGCATCCTCAATAAGCTGCTCGGCCATTTCCTGAGCCTTCTGTGCGAGCTTCTGTTCATTGCTCATCGCAAGCTCACCATTAAGCGCCTCTTTAGCTAAGCCAAGCTCACGTTTGGCTGAGTCCATCCGGGCGACAGCGTTATTTGATTTTTGCTCGTTCATCTTCGCACGATAGCGGGCCTCAGCCATTTCATTCTGAAAGTCTTCCATCCTGGCAGCGGCCTCGCTCAGGTGTTCTTGCGCTTGCGCCCGGCCTTTACTTTTACCGCCGTCCGAGCTTTCCGGCAGCTCCTGAAGTTCTCGCTTTAACTGCGTAACCTGCTCCTGCAGGGCCCGCTGCTTCGCCTGGAGCATTCGGAGTCTGGCTTCAGCGTTCGCGCTGCCGTCTTGCCCGCTGCCCTGAGCCTCTGCATCAGAAGTTGTAGGATGGGCAGGTTCTCCTGCCCATGCGGTTTCCGATGCAGCATGGGCAAACGAGTTGCCCATCCTACTCATTGAACCTTGTCCTTCCGAATTATTTTCGGCTTTTTGCCCGGTGGCCTCGCTTTGCTGCCCGGCATTCGATGCATCCTGATCCTGTTTTTCGGCGTTCTTTTTTGATTGACTGTCGTCTGTGCTTTTCTGTGCAGTTTTTTTCTCTTCGGCCTGTTGTTCGAGAAAGTTTTCAAAAGACCATTGTAATTCTCCCTGCTCCCTGGTCAGCTTGTCCAGCTTTTGCTGCATCTTCTTCAACTGGCCTTCAATTCGCTCTTTCTCATAGCCGGTAAATTCAGGTTTCTCCTGCAATTTCACGCTGTCGGGTTTCTTCGGCTGCTGGCCCTGGCTGCTGCTGGGCGGGCTCCAGGCCAGTTCCAATTCGATGATGAACTTACGCAGAATACGATAAGCGATTTTCTCAGGAACCATAGCCGATGCCGCATCATGCGCAGCCAAATGCCCGCTCGCCTGCTGATAATACCGTATAACCTCGTTGAGCACGGCCTTATGAGTCGCCTGGAAGCCGTACTGAGAATCGTCACGAATCAATGCCACTTGCTCGCCGCAGTACCGGACATCCTGGTTTATGAATCCCAATCTTGAACGGTCCTGCTCTGTCAGTTCCGGCTTGCTTGCAATCGCCCATGTCTTCTTAAGAATCGCCCGTGTGTATTCGAGAATATTCAACAGCTCCACCTGAGGCGAAGCCCCTGTCTGTGACTTTCCTCCGCCGGGCATCGGGACCCAATTTTGCCGATATGGCCTGATCTCGATAAAATACACGTCACTGCTCGAAGTACGGTTCGCCGGTTCCGAGCCCGTATCGATATCCGTTGCCTCGGCGTAAAACAGCACGCTGTCGCCAACTGTCAGCTCGTACTCTTCCAACTCGATTATATGTGTGAACTCTTTGCTCCTGGCCCCCTCTTCGACCGGAATCACTATCTCTTTGGGATCCCGGCCGGGTATTTCCATGCACATTTTTACAGATTCCAGCCCGAAATCGTCGGTCACCTCGAACGTAACCGGCACGCTCGCAACGTTCGTCGCCGGATAATCACCGTCCGGCGATACCAGCTTGAATTTCGGAGGCTCATCCATCTTGACAATCACCTGCAGGTCGGGCACGTTTTCATTAACCAGCCCCTGCTCGCCGACAAGACTGAATTTTGCCGAGCCGTTTTTGTCCGCAGTAAAATGAAAGGAGAATTCTTCCGCCCCGTTTAATTGCCTTGTGACCTGCTTGCCATCCGGCCCGGTCGCCATAAACTCGCTGAGCTTTTCAGTGGCTTGCACATCCAGCGTCACACTGCTGCCCGGAATGACTTCCAGCGTATTATTCTCAATCTGCTCGGTATAAGGTTTGACCCATTTTCTTCTCGGCGGCCTTCTCGGCAGCGTGACTTTAGCGGCCATACTCTCTATCCCCGGCGCCGGAGATATGTTCAGCTCGTGCCACTCGGTAGCGGCAGAATCCGTCTCAAACCGATATTTGAACTTGCCCGGTTGCGAGAAAGACTTCGCAGCCTCGAATTGTGCTGTTTTTCCTTCGCCGCTGCGCGGCCGGATTTGCATTTCCTGAAGTTTATGCTCCTGACTACTATCTGTCGCTCCCGGTTTAAGCTCGACAAGTACAAGTTTTCCCAATTCCGGCACACGGCCTTTAATCTCGGCTGCAAATTTCACCTCAGAATCCGGTTCGGCAACGATGTCCTTCGTGACAGATTGCAGATGTGTGGATGACAACGGCTCAACAGAAGCCAGCGGACTCATCAGCCGGGCAAAGTACGAAGAAAAATAGACATAGTTGTCACGGACGTAAAACGTCGCTGCGACAAGACCAAATAAAATCACCGCTCCCAGAACATACCCCTGCCATTTTTCAACCGTCGAATCGAACCTGAATTCTCCGCTCTCTTTGTCCACCTGCAACACGAGCTGCCCGGCAAGGGCTTTCGAGTAAGGGTAATCCTGCTTGTTCTCGTAATATTCGACGGCCGTGACAAGCTGCTGGTTAAAACTCCTTTTGTTCTCAATGTAATTCGCAGCGACGCTGCAGGATATATGGCCGAGCAATAATTTTGTCAGCCTGTGCAATAGAAAAGCAAGACCGGCAACGAGCAGAATAAACGCCGTGATTCGGGCGATTTCGTCAAAGTTCAGCCGATGATCGAGCCACGCATAAAAACCAGTAAAGACCGAGACAAAAATCAGGCACATCGCCGCGACTTTAAGAATCGCAAGCGTCACCAGCCATCGCCTGACCTTTCCCACCCTTGCGACAAGAGCATTAAGTTTTTCTTCCACATTCTCAGCCATAATCAAACCTTTTCTACCGCTTCAAT
>CAZTDF010000002.1:17257-26065 GCA_964612465.1 uncultured Pirellulales bacterium | reverse complement strand
TTAAGTTTTTCTTCCACATTCTCAGCCATAATCAAACCTTTTCTACCGCTTCAATCGGTTAGCGACAGCCGGTTCGGCCAGGAGCAGCAGAATAAGTGTCCATGCAAATATCTTCCAAAGAGGCCTGTTTTTTTTGTCACGGACTACTCCAGCTTCGGAGATATCACTTTCGGCGCCGGTCGCGAATACCCGGCTCATAACGCCGGCAAGTTCCGCAGCGACGGGCTTGGTCATATCAGTTTCTCCCTGCGGCAAATTAATCCCCGCGTAAATCGTCGGCTTGCCGAGCGTCTTGACCCATCCGATGCCCGCCGGGTCGGGCACCAGCAGGGATGACTCGGCCACTACTGCCCGGCGATGTGCGCCGTCACAAATCTCGATCCATATTTGCTCTTGTCCGGCAAATGCCTGGCCTCTACCGGACATCGGCAGCACGATCGGCTCATCACGACTAAAACAGTACTCGTCGATCTGATGACTCTCTCCCAGCAAATACCGACAAAAAGCAACGGATGCATTCGACTTAGTCAGCGATCCGAGCGAATCGTCCACGCTGGTATTGACAAGAATAGAAGTGCCGCTGCCGAGACTTTTAAGATAGACCAGACCGAAGCCGTTCTGCAATTCCCACAGCAGCCGGGCTTCAGGATGCGGTTCACATTCGAGGCAGCCTTTTAGAAGAACCTTGTCGATCCTGTAATTTGACAGAGACCTTGCTGCGATATGGTCCACGCCGGGGGCTCGGTTGTTAGTAGGCTTTGGTTGTATATACATTCGTTCATTGATACATTTTCCCGGCAGCGCCGCAAGAATATCTCGCTGCCATAACTGCCTGGCAGCCTCTGGAACAACCGCCTCGGTAACAAAACAAACAAACCTGCCGCCTGCCTTCACAAAACTCTCGATGTTCGATGCTAAATCACCAAGCCGATCCGTAATTGCCGAGCAGACTACCACATCAGCCCAGTCCAGATCCGAATCAGCAAGCTGGCTCATTGGAACCTGCTTAATTCTCAACGCATCGTACGAACTCGTTCGCGACAGCGTATCGGTTGCAGTTTTAAGCAAAAACATTCGATTTTCGCCCTCGCCGGCAAGAAGAACGTTTATGTCCTCATGCCCGGGTATGGAAACCGCCATGTAAAAAGTATCGTCCCGGCTAAGACCATCGCCGTCAGACAAGTTTAATTCCACGGGCAGGACAGACGACTGCCGCCCGGCGGCGCCAACGTCGAGCTGCACCTGAAAGATGTTTCGCTGATTCGCGGACAGATTGATATCTACCGGTGCCGATTTATTCGCTCCGGTCATGGCTGTTAACCGCCGATTCTGCCGAACCTGCCCGTAATTGACGACAGCGGCGTTTATTGTCAGCTTACCTTCGGCAAGGCCAATAACGTGAGCGCCCGTTATCGCGGCATTATTTATCGTTTTAGATGAGACAATCGGCTCATAATCGATTTTGTAAACAGGGGCAGGTTCCGCTACATTGATAAATTGCCTCAGCGTATTGGGCGTAAAATCACTCAGCAGAAGTACCGATACATTGTCACTCGAATGCTCCGCACGGTTGGCTTGGCTAAGCCTCGAAAGAAAATCCGCCACATTTGTGCAGCCCGGCTCAACCTTCAGGCCCTTTACCTCAGCCAGTGCCTGCTCTTTACCCAGTCCCTGCATCCAATTCCCCGAGGCCAGAGCACAAATATAGAACAGAGCATCGTCCCGGGCCAAGCGTATATAATCGACCGCCGAACTTTTCAGCTTTTCGAGATAACTGCCGCCGCCATCGGAGTATGCCATTGACATCGAATTGTCCAGACCGAGGTAATGGAAAGATCTTGACTGCGAAGGATTAAGGCGGGTATGCAGCAGCGGCCGGGCAAAAAGCATGGCGATAAGAACAATGATCGCGCAGCGAAGCAGCAGAATCAGCAGATCGCGCAGCTTTCGCCGGGACCGGCTCTCGACCTGTCCCGTGCGCAGGAACCGGAGCATGGTGAACGGCAGGCGTCGGTATCGCGGCTTCGCCAGTAGATGCGCAATCACGGGCCCGACGACTGCGAGTCCGCCTAACAGGAATATCCATTCCGTAAAGCTCACATCATTCTCTTTCGCTTTGATAAATAAGCAACCAGCGACCTGTCGAGAGGCTCGGAGGTATCGAGCAGACAATAATCGATGCCGCTGTTGCCGGCGGTCTTTTCTATATTATCCAGGAATTCGGAAACGCGCTGCCGATAGCCTTCACGCAGGGATTGAGGAAAAGCCCGCATCCTGGCTTTTGTCTCCAAATCCTCAAACTGTATCAGTCCCTCGTAATCGAGATTAAGCTCCTGATGATCCATCGTATGAAAAACAATTACATCGTGTTTAAGAAATTTCAAGTGCGCCAGGCCCTGAAAGATATCGGCCTCGTCATCGAGCAAATCGGAAATCAGAATGACAATACCCCGTCTTTTTGTCGTCTCGGCAATCGTATGAAGAACGCCGGCAAGGTTCGTCTGCCCTGCCGGCCTGTTATATTGCAGGGCCGTCAGAATTATATTCAGATGCGTGCGTTTCGACCTGGGCGGAATATGCTTTAGCACCTTTTCAGCAAATAATATCAGTGCCGTGCTGTCGCTCTGGCTAAGCATCAAATAGCTCAGGGCCGCGGCAAGATACGAGCCGTAGTCCATTTTGCTGACTGCACCGTCCCCGGCAAAAGACATGCTCTTGCTGCTGTCCAGCAGGATATAGGCGGTCGTATTCGTTTCCTGCTGGAACTGTTTTATATACAATTTGTCGCTCCTGCCGAAAACCTTCCAATCGACAAATTTCAGCTCGTCGCCGGCATGATATTCCCGGTGGTCGCTGTATTCGACGCTAAAGCCGTGGAATGGACTCGGGTGCAGCCCGGCAAAAAAACCCTCCACAGCACAGCGGGCGACCAAATCCATATTACCCAGCTTGCTCAGAAACACCGGGTCAAGATATTTACGATTCTGCCTCACTGTCCTGCCCCATCAAACAAATTGCCGCCGATTGTTGTGACTGTTATTTCGGCGGCGAGACATTCTCGACAAGGTCATCGAGAATTCCCTCGACGCCGATGCCATCCGCTTCTGCGTTGAAGTTGGGAATAATGCGATGTCTCAGCACGAGTTTGCTGACCACTTTTACATCGTCAAAGCTCGGCGTAACGCGCCCATCGATCAGCGCCTTTGCCTTTGCCCCAAGCGTCATAAACTGCCCGGCTCTCGGGCCGGCACCCCAATTTAGATATTTCTTAATCATCGGCGTGGCAAGCTGGTCATTCGGGCGTGTCGCGCGTGCCAGTTTTATGCTGTATGCTATTACCATGTCACTGACGGGCGCCATTCGAACAATCTCCTGAAACAGCACCATATCATTCCTGTCAAGCACTTGCTGGACGGATATCTTCTTCCTCGTCGTGGTCTGCTTGACTATCATGTGCTCTTCCCTGGCCGTGGGATAATCGATAAAGATCATAAACATAAACCTGTCCAGAGCGGCCTCCGGCAGCGGATATGTCCCCTCCTGCTCGATCGGATTCTGCGTTGCCAGCACAAAGAACGGCTCATCGAGCTTAAACGTTCTGCCGGCGACAGTTACCTCACGCTCCTGCATCGCCTGCAGAAGTGCGGCCTGCGTCTTGGGCGGCGTGCGGTTTATCTCATCGGCCAAAACCACGTTGGCAAAAATCGGCCCCTGCACAAACTCATATTTTCTCTTCTTTGACTGCGGATCACGCTGGATAATATCGGCGCCGGTTATGTCCGAAGGCATCAAATCGGGCGTGAATTGGATGCGGTTAAACGTTAGCCTCATCGCATCGGCTACCGCATGCACCATCATCGTCTTTGCAAGGCCCGGCACACCCTGGACGATACAGTGCCCCCCGGCGAGCATGCAACAAAGCATTGAATCGATTACATCATCCTGACCGACGATGACTTTGTGTATCTGACGCTTTAAGCTGACATAGCCCTTATGTAGGCGAGCCATCAATTCGCTTTCGTCAACGCCTCCGCTCTTATGGTTTTTTTTAATTGTCTGCTCGGTAGTCTGTCCCATCTCAGCCCTTTCGGATTTCTGCCAAAATCAAGGCGCACCTCAACAACTAATGCTCCCCCACTCTTATAGACGACAGAAAACGAATTCTGTGACAGAAATTCCGGAATTTTTAAACAAACTCAGTACCGGCTTAGCCTTCTACAAATCCATTATATGAAAAACACCCTAAAATTACCAGATAATGTCGATGATGACGGATTTGGGGATGGCTTTTATCCTTCTATTTACACCCCGAGCATATATACCCAGAGTAACATTATCCCTCCAGCGAGCAGTGCTGAAATGATGGAAAGCAGCTTGTGACTGTCATAAATTATGCCATAGATACCGAATACCAGGGCAGCGGGAAACGAGAGCATTACCAGCAATCCTCCAAGGATCGCGAGCGGATTGCCTCAGCCGGGCTGGCATAGAAACAAAAGAACAAATGTCGCCCCTGCTATAATCAACAGCGTAGCTGATATTTTTCCAAATCGCATCAATCTTGTCCTATGAGTAATTGTATATCATTTCAAAAGTCGCGTGTAACCCACACGCCTGGTCAATCCGATTCGATCGAAGTAATCGAGAAGCGGGATGGCGAATTTTCTTGTGGTGTCGAGCAGATACTTGAACTTGACACTTTCGAGGCCGCCCTTCTCAGTGATGTATGAGACCAACGCTTCGCGGGCCCGCTCAACGGCCTCGCGGTGAAAGAGAAGGTCCTTATCAACACGGACAAGCTGCTCCTGCTCAATCAATATCTTAAGAGCTTTTTGGACATCTTCCGGTTTTGCTGCTATGCTCCCGGCGACTTCATCGAGCTTGGGAGGATTGAATGGCCGGGTTTTGAAAAGCGATTCGACGCTGCGTAGCAGTTTTTGCTCATCGTCGCTGAACATCTCCTGATGCTCCGGCAGCGCCAGGCGATGCTTCCTCTCGACGAGTTTGCCCTGAGAGACAAGCATTTCTACCAGGCCATCGAAAACATCCTTTTTCAGCCGGGATGCTTCGAGCAACTGCTCGGTACTAAGGCCGGGACTTTCGGGCTTACTGCGGTGAAACTCGCCGACAATGTCAAGCAACTTTTGCTGGACATCGCGGCATGTGTCACGATGTATAAACAGCTTCTGGCTTAAATTCAGGACCTCGCCCCCGTCGACAAGCCCGGCAAGAATTTCCTTCAACGACCCCGGCAACATCTTTGCACGAACCGAAAGCCCGCTTTCGCCGGCAGCAAAATCATCGGCGGTCTTGATACAATACTCGACGAAATCACGCTCGGTCACCACCGCTTTTGCCCTGTCTTGTGCATCCTGGAATACTCGCTCATCTTTTCGCTTTATCTTGTTCCTCAGAGCCTCGATAATCATCCCACCGCCGATTGTATGGACGGGTGAAAGACTCCGCAGAATGAACCGGTCACGGGGGCCCGCCACAATCCGCTGCGGCCGATTCAGCCGGACCTGAACGAGACACTCCCGGCCGGCAGTAACGCTGCTGCCTTCCATTAAGAATATCGTAGCGGTAACTTCGGAGGTGCCGGTGTGGAATTTTATGTTCGCGCCATTCTTGAGCGGTGATTTTACACCGGGGAGTATCCGAAGGCTGCACAAGTACCATTGCTGAGGCGAAAAATAATCGCCGAGCGTGACGGTACAACCGCGACCGACGTCCTTGTAATCCCACTGAGGGACATTGATCGCCGCGCACTGGCCTACCATGGCGGTATCGCTGTTTCTCTTGTAAACCTGCACGGCCTTAATTCGGCCTTTCGTCCCGTGCGGGAAAAGGACAACTTCATCGCCAATTTTGACCGAACCCGCGACCGGAATGCCGGTCACCACCGTTCCGTATCCCTTGACAGAGAACGTCCGCTCTACCGGCAGCCTGAACACGCCGTCGGTCTTTTTCGGCTCGATAGTATCGACAAGCTTTTTAAGAGCCTCATAAAAAGTATCGAAACCTTCGCCTGTAATACTGGATACGGGAAGAATCGGCGCATCCTCAAGGAATGTGCCTGCGAGAAAATCTTTTACCTCTGCGGTCACTTTTTTAACGCGTTCAGGCTCGACAGTATCGACTTTTGTCAAAGCCACGATTCCGTATTTAACGCCGAGCAGCGTTAGGATGTCGAAGTGCTCACGAGTCTGGGGCATCACGCCGTCATCAGCGGCAATTACAAAAATAACACCGTCAATTCCTGTAGCTCCGGCGACCATCGTCTTGATAAAATTCTCATGACCGGGGACATCGACGATGCCGACTTCCAGCCCGGAGACCGTGCAAGGTGCAAATCCAAGGTCAATGGACATTCCACGTTCCTTCTCGGCCTTGAGATGGTCCGTGTCACAACCGGTCAGGCATTTTATTAACGCGGTCTTACCATGATCGATATGACCGGCCGTGCCGAGTGTGATATTTTTTCGTGCTGTGGCCATAGTTTTTAACTCTTTTGGCTGAAAATCTCGACCAACGCTTCGACGACTATTTTTTCATCCCCGCTCAGAAGGGTTCGGGGATCGATAAGAACCTGGTCGTTCTGGATACGCGTAAAAATCGGCGTGCCGTATTGGCGAAGCCGTTGTGCCAGCGATTCAGCACCGATTGTTTCCGGCTGCAAGGCCACCAGTGTCGTAGGTAAATTCTGTCCCGGCAGGGAACCGCTGCCCAATTGCGAGAAACCGCAGATTGTCGTAACCTTAGCACCGGAAACACTCTTTTTCAAATTCATCGATATACCCTCAGCCTGTTTTGCTATCTCGGATGCATCGCGTCTGAGCATTTTCAGCGTCGGTACTTCGCGAAGAGCGATAGATTCATCAAGAAATAATTTCAGCGTCGCTTCCAGTGCTGCAAGTGTGAGTTTGCCTACGCGGACAATTCTTGCAAACTGATTCTTCCGCACAGCGTCAATCAGTTTCGCCCTGCCGAGGATTATGCCGCCCTGGGAGGCACCGATCAGCTTGTCGGCGCTTGAAGTGACAATGTCGGCTCCTTTGGTAATCGATTCTCTCAAAGTCGGCTCAGGCTCAAATCCGAACTGGGAAAAATCTATGAGCGCGCCGGCACCGACGTCGTCGATCATAACCAGACCATGAGCATGGGCTATCTCAACAAGCTCGTCGAGCGAGACTTCTGACGAGAATCCCTGTATTTTATAGTTGCTCGGATGAACGCGGAGAATCGCAGCGGTGTTTTCGGTAATGGCATTTATGTAATCGCGCGGGTGCGTTTTATTCGTGGTTCCGACCTCGACGAGTTTTGCCCCGCTGAAAGCCATCACATCGGGCAGGCGGAACGCCCCGCCGATCTCGACAAGCTGGCCGCGAGAGACGATGACTTCTTTGCCGTCGCCAACGGTATTTAGAACAATGCTGGTAGCGGCGGCATTATTATTGACCACAGTAGCAGCTTCGGCGCCGGTAAGCTGCTGCAGAAGCTGTTCGATATATTCATCTCGCCGAGAGCGTTTGCCGGTTTCGATATCGGTCTGAAGCAGCGAATATCCCGACAGTTCATCCTGAATCTGGTGCAGCGCCTGAGCGGAAAGAACCGCCCGCCCGAGAGCGGTATGCAAAATGATCCCCGTCGCGTTGACGACTTTTCGATAGTGCGGCCGGGAAATTGCTCTGAGACTGTTTATTACATCTGAAATTATTTCCTGCCGAATTTCCTCTTCATCTGTTTCGGCCAGGACCCGGTTCTTCAGAAGTTCCCGAACTTCTTCAATGGCCTGGCGAATTGAATTGACTACAACTGCCCTGCCCAGCTCAGCAACACTGTTTTCCAAGTCAGGCTCCTTTAGAAGTGCATCTACGGCAGGCAACTTTCTCAACACAGCCGCGGCGGTTTTTTCCTGCTTTGCCATCAGCTACCTCGATTTTCATAAAATTGGGATATGTTTAAATAATTTATACCTTTGTCCATTTTACAGCTTTCATTAGTGAAAGCAAGCAGTTTGTCTGTCCGGGTATTATTTGACCTTTTCACAAAATAAATCAAAAAAGGACGTAACGAAATCAGTATCTCTGCGTCTAAATAAATAAAGAATGAAACTACCCAGAGGTGTCTGATATATGAAGAAAAAGGATATATTGATTTCTTTAGCCATTATAGCTGCATCGGGTTTGTCACTTCTCTACTATTCGCAGCGGAAAGGATTCGTCGGGATCGATGCCGGCGGCGCTGAAGCCCTATTGCATCTTAACAGCACTTGGCCTGCTTCAGCAATAATTGCTTCGGGCGACGAGCCTGCTGCAATCGGTGCTCGAATCTACAGGCCGCAACTCCTGAGTCTGTCGATGAGACAAGATGGGCACACATGGCGGATCGAAAGCCGCGGCCCCTGGGCAGACCTATCAGAAATCAAGGTTCGAAACAACGAAGCAACAGCCATCAGACTCGGACCGCCTTTTCTGATTAAACCGGAAGTTAAAAAAAACGGCTCAATCATCTCGATAAATTATGCCATCATAGGTCAGGCGGGCGAGCAATACCAGAACTTCATAACAAAAGACAATCGGGCCGTCACCGGAGCAAAAATCAAAATCGTTGATGAAACAGGAAACGTTATTAAGTCCGGCAGCTTCAAGTATGGCTGAGGCGGCGCCTGCTACCGGTACTTGTGGCAAGTACCCGAAGATTTCAAAGCTAAATACCAGGTCCTGTTGGATATTGACCTGGGACCTTTCGAGAAAAAAACCGAAAAGACATGGAATTGAGCAGTTTATTTGTTCAAACCTCATGCCG
>CAZTDF010000002.1:0-17157 GCA_964612465.1 uncultured Pirellulales bacterium | reverse complement strand
GTTAAACTTGAGACTCCCGGAGTTGCAGTAAACCTTCGCGGTCTGCACGGCGTGTTTTGGAAAAATCTTCAACTCGACCCGTCACCCGACCCGGTCAGGATCCTGTCGGCAAATATCTTGCATTGTATGGAAGCCTTACCATGAATGAAGGCGGCGACAAATGGCTGGCATCTTTTGATGGAGCACAAAATATTTCGTCAAGAATCACGGTCACTCAGGGCCGGACCACTACTCTGAAATTTGTCCCACCGCTGAACGTCAAAACCGAGGCCGAATCCGCGGGCCGGCAGGTATCGATAGACCTTTCGATCACCGGGCAGTCCGGCGAACGTTACAATCCACAATTAATGAAGAGCGGCAGTGGTCTCGAAGCACCGAAACTTCAGATTGTGGATGAAGCCGGGACAGTACTTGCCTCGGGCAAATTCGAGTATGGCTGAGGCGGCGTATGCCGGTACTCGTGGCGAGTGCCAGAGGATTTCAAAAGCAAGTACCAGGCAAATGTAAATTTGGATCTCGGGCCTTTTGAAATCGAGCAGGAGGAAACCTGGCACATGATATAGTAAAGCCAAATCGAGCCACGAGCACCGGCGGGTAAAGAGATAAGTTTCTCTTGCCCGCCTTTTTTATTGGGGAAAATGAAGCGATGAAAAAATGAAAGGATGCTGGTATGAGTATGAAGAAGATTTTCATGCTATTGGCCTTTATAGTCGTGTTTGTGGTCATTACAGAAGGTGCCGCAACATGTGAAGGAAGCTCCGCCGGGCAGGAAAATGAATTATACCCGTGGTGCGGCCAGTATTGTATGAGCTTTTTCACGAAGACAAGAAGTGCCAAAATGGTCGGCAAGGATCATTTATCTGTTTCGCTGAAGTATCAGTACTATGACTGGGATCAGGTCCGGGGAGCTGATAAAGGTTATCACAGCCGAACATCGGGTCAAAATAAGCAGAGGTCAGTGTTTGTGTTCTGCTCGAAATATGGCTGGGCAGAGGACCATCATATAGCACTCGGTATTCCCTACTGGATGAATGATTTCGATATCCCCGGCAAGGAAAATGACAGCCGGGGCTTTACGAACATCTTCGTGTTTGAGAAGTGGAACCTTATTAAGGAAACGAACAATTTCCCGGGAATTGCCGTGGACTTTTGGTACTATTTTCCTTCGGGAGACCCAGACCGGTCGTTGGGGACTGACTACGGCGCCTACAAGATATCGACAGAGATTTCGAAAGCGTGGAAGGATTTCTCACTGCACTTCAATCCAAACTATTTGTGGAGCGAGGATGATAATGCAGAGGTTGGAGAAATAAATGGCGCTCTGCTTTACAAGCTCGATCCAGGCTTTTGGCCGGCAGTCGAATACAATTACCTCGACAAAGAGGGCAAGGGTCGTAGTCATGATCTTGTGCCCGGCATAATCTGGAAATTCAGAAAGGGATGGTCGTTTAAGGCCGGTCTTCCAATCAGTCTTGATTCTACATTTACAGATAGAGACAAAATTGGACTTGTTCTCAAACTCTTCCGTCGGTGGTAGACTGAAGATTTAGATGTTTTAGAAAATGCAAAGCAAAAGACAATGATTCTGAAAGGGATCAATTATGAGAAAGGTGACATTCATATCTGTTGCGTTGCTGATCTTTACAGTCTTTCTGACGGGCTGCAAACAAAAGGATGAAACAGGAAAACCAGCAGAGACAACAAGCCTGAAGATCGGGCATGTCGGCCATGACCACCACACGGCGTTATTCGTCGCTCTGGATAATGCTTCTGAGTATGCCGGGCAAAGCGGAATTAGTGTGAAGGTTGTCGAGGATCGTAAGTTTTACGAACTGCTTGATCGGGGCAAAAAGGTTGCAGACCTTGAAATAATAAAAGTGGGCGGCGCCTCGAAGATGCCGACGGCCCTGTCGCAAAACGTAATTGAAGTAGGCTTTGGAGGTGTTGCTCCAGTGCTGGCATCGGCCGACAGCGGGGCTCCGGTAAAACTGATAGCGCCGCTTCATTACAAGGGTGATATGTTTGTCGTCAGGCCTGATTTTCCGGCAAAAACATGGAAAGAATTTGTGGCGATGGCCAGGGCAGCAACAAAGCCGATACGCATCGGATACAAAAATCCGGTGGCTGTGGCAAAGCTGGTATTCGAGGAAGCCCTGAAGCACGAGGGCATCACATTTGGAGGTGACCCGGCACAAGCCGACTTGCAGGTGCAAATGGTAAACGTCAAAGGCGGGAGCAAGCTCAACGTGTCCCTGGGGAGCAACCTGATTGACGGGTATGCCGGTAATAATCCATTCCCGGCAATTGCGGTCGAGAAGGACATCGGGCGGATTGTCTGTGACCTCGAAGACCTTCCGCCGGGGACGTTTCGCGGCCATCCCTGCTGCTGCATCGCGGCTAACGTTAAGGCTATTGAAGAAAAATCCGAGGCCATTGTAGATACTATGGTGCTACTCATACAGGGCAGCGAAACAATTAATTCGGATTTGGACAAGGCTGTGACGGCAGCAGTAAGGTGGATAGGAACAAGCGAATCCGTTGAGCGAATGAGCATACCGACAAGTGGTTACTCTATGGAACCTTCTGAGCAATGGCACCGGACCATGGGCAAATGGATTGAGGCGATGAATGGCCTTGGCGTTTTCAAAGGCAAGCTCAAGGACCTTAAGCCGAGTGACGTACCGCGCATCGCATATGACTTGTCGCTATTAGAGAAAGCGAGGAACAAACTTGCCCAAAGACGTACAGGACAATAGAAATCCAGAGCGTTTCTTTAGGTTGCGGGGATATCCACTTGCCGGTAGTTCCGGACATGGGAATCGATTCTCAAGAATTGGAGCTGTAGGCTGGATAGCTGTTCCTGTTTTATTGCTATTGGTATGGCAAATTGCCGCAGTCTGGATGAACCAGCCGTGGATTTTCCCGCCGGTGACTCGTGTGATCGACCAGCTTGTGCACCCGCTTCGGGAACACTACGCGTCAGGCTCGCTTCTGAGCAATACATTCATCAGTTTGCTGCGGGTGTTGCTGGGTTTTGTTTTAGCCGCGGCGGCGGGGATAAGCCTGGGCATCGCCATGGGTTCGATCCGCATTGTTCGCAGCAGTCTTGAGCCGATTGTCGAGGTCTTGAGACCCTTGTGCCCGATTGCGTGGCTGCCTTTTGCCATTGCCGTCTTCAAGAGAGGAACATTGCCACAATTGTTTGGCTTTGGATACACCCGCACGGTATTCGACCAGGTCCAGTTGGGAATGGTTTTCGTGATCTTTGTCGGCGGTTTCTTTCCAATACTGACCAATACGCTCGACGGCGTAACAGGAGTCAGGCGGAATTATTTACTACTGGCACAAGCCCTGGGTGCAAAGCCCAGGCAAGTCTTTTTGCACGTGTATTTGCCCGCCTCGATGCCTATGATTCTGACCGGCCTGAGACAGGGGCTTGGCCTGTGCTGGTTTGTGATCATTGCTGCGGAGATGCTGCCCGGGGCCGAGAGCGGGATTGGGTATCTGCTCATATATGCTTCGGACAACGCGGCGATGGATATCGTAATCGCCGCCATGCTGATTGTTGGCAGCATCGGAGCACTTCTAAGTCTCATGATGCGTAAAATCATGTCCGGCCTTGTCCGCTGGCATGGAAAGGAAATATGAGGTCATGACACCTGATCAGATAAACAATTCTCCGAAGGAAAAGCCCATAGTCCTGGAGCTTCGCAAGGTCGCTAAGACCTTCCAGTCCGATACGGGCGCCAAAGTCAAGGCGCTCGAGGACGTGAATCTTCGCGTGCACCAGAAAGAGTTCGTTACGCTCGTCGGGGCAACGGGCTGCGGCAAGACCACGTTGCTCAACCTTATCGCAGGATTGGATACGGCCGATGAGGGATCCTTGCGTTTGGGGCAAGGCCTGCGCTTCGGTGACAATATCGCTCACGTGTTTCAGCACTATACTCTGTTTCCGTGGCGAACGGCTGTTTCCAATATAGCGTTCGGCTTGCAAATGCGTGGTGTCCCACGAACGGAAAGACACAACCGGGCCGCCGTCCTTCTTGCTAAAGTCGGACTCAAGGGCTTTGAGAATGCGTATCCTCATGAGCTGTCCGGCGGTATGCGCCAACGGGCGGCAATCGCCCAGGCCCTGGCAATAGAGCCGAAACTGCTGCTCATGGATGAGCCGTTTGGAGCTGTTGACGATTCGACCAGAACCGAGCTGCAACAGATGTTGACAGACATATGGCAGGAGAATCAGATTACTATCTTGTTCGTAACACACAACATTGATGAAGCCATCGTTTTAGGCAGCAGGGTTCTGGTCTTCAGCGAACGCCCCGGCAAAATTGCATACGAATTCAAGATAGACTTGCCCAGACCGAGGGACGGAATGACCGACGAGTTTACGAAATTATTTATTCAGATTCGCACCGCGCTATCGGGGCAACTGGATTAGAAATAGCTTTGGATAAACGAATAATTCAAGTAAAGGGTGTTATAAAATGCAAATACCACATGAAGCGAAAGAGCTTATGGAACAGAAGAAGGTCATCGCGTTGGCCACCGCCTCAAAAGCGTCTATTCCGAACGTTGTTTATATGCTGCAGTACTGGTGGTATCGGACGAATGTCCTTGTTATCGGAGATCTTTTTATGAATGCAACACGCAGAAACGTGGATGAAAACGGATATGCTTCATTCTGCGTATGGGACGAAGAGACGGACCGGTCTTACAAATTCATTGGGACAGCGACATACGATACATCGGGCGAAGCTTACGAATTCGCCAACGCCATCCTGCACAAGAACAAACCTGGTAAAAACTTCAAAGGTGTAGTCGTTATCAAGGTAGCAGAGGTATATAATGCTTCCCGCGGCGAAAACGCAGGTAAACTTATCGCCAAGTTATAGGAGTTTGGTTTCAATACCTCTTAAATTGAAATTAAAAAAGTACTAATGTAAGTCGAAGGGACTTGTTTCGAGGGTATTAAAATGATAAACACAGAAAAACGAAAACGGGTTATGCAGCGTTCCATTCGGCTTGGGCACTGCATTTGCGATCACAGGCTACCGTGTCCCTGTGATGTCTTTAAGGAAAAGAACATCTGTTCGTGTGCCGGAGAGCGACCTGAAGCCCCTACCGGCCCGGTGCAACTGACAAAACTCGTGGAAAAGGCCGGCTGCGCCTCGAAAATCGACCAGGCGTTCTTAAAGCAGGTATTGAAGGATTTACCCGCAGTAGATGACCCCCGCGTGCTGGTCGGCGTGCCGGCCGGAGACGATGCCGGCGTCTATGATATGGGTGACGGCACAGCCTTAGTGCAGACCGTGGACGTCTTTACGCCATCCGTGGACGACCCCTACGCGTTCGGGCAGGTGGCGGCGGCAAATTCGGTCAGTGACATTTACGCCATGGGCGGTACGCCGATGACCGCGGTTTCCGTGCTCGGTTTTCCCGTTCGCAAGGTCCCCGACGAAACCATGAGCCGGATTCTCTCCGGCGGCATCGACAAGATGAACGAAGCCGGGGTCGCAATCATCGGGGGACACAGCATCAATGACAGCGAAATCAAAGCGGGCTTCGCCGTCACCGGCACAATCGAAACGGACAAAATCGTAACCAACGCCGCCGCTAAGCCCGGCGACGTGCTCATTTTAACCAAACCGCTTGGTACGGGAATCGTCGCTTTCGCCGCACAGATCGGCAGGGCTAATGCTGACAGCGTAGAAGCGGCAGCCACATCGATGACCGCGCTCAACAAAAAGGCCTCGCAGCTCATGGTCAAATTCGGCGCACACGCCTGCACCGACGTAACCGGATTCAGCCTGACGGGCCACCTTTCAGAGATGGCTCTTTCGAGCGGCGTCGACGTCGAGATTATCTGGGATGATATTCCGCTGTTTCCCGGCGTGCTCGAATACGCCGCTTCGGGAATCCTGCCCGGAGCGATCGAGCGAAACAAGGAATCGTGCGGCGACCGCATCGTTCCTTCCGACGCCCTGCCGCAGGAGATGGTAGATATGTGCTACGATGCACAAACGTCTGGCGGCCTTTTGATTGCGATAGCAGAAAGTGATGCCGGCAGTCTCCTGAAAGCCCTACATAACGATGGAATCTCCGCCGCTGCGATTGTCGGCAGAGTTCTCGCAAAAGGCTCGGGGCTCGTTCACATCAAGACAACCGGCAGCAGGAAAATACCTGTTGTGGAACCGGAGCCAACCAAACAACAATCGCAGCAAGTTCCCGCTGAGGTCGCCGACGAAGAGGTTGCTTGTTGTGCGGACGCTACCACTTCGGCTGAGAGTCCCGCTGATGGTTCCGATATCGCTCAAATCAAGTCCAGGTTCACCGCTTTTCTCGGTGCGGCAAGCTCCCCTCACGGCCTGGATGCCTACACCAAGCAGGCGATGGCCATTGCGCTGTCGGTCGCGACACGATGCGAGCCATGCCTGGAAATGCACCTGAAAAATGCTAAAGACAAAGGCTTCACCCAGGATGAAATCGACGAAGCCGCATGGATGGGAATCAGCTTCGCCGGCTCGCCGGCAATGGTCTTCTATGAGCAGCTCAAGAACTCGTAGGGTGGCGGCTTGCCCCACCATTTATCTTGACCTCAGCTAAGGTAGGATGCGGTTCGTCGCACTCTACATTACTACCGAAAGATCAAGCACCAGCGCATTACAGTTATTAAGGATCCGTTGTACTGTGTGGGTATGTCTTGGGAGCAAAGAAATTCGGATCGTGTCCTCCGATACCAACTTGAGGATCTGGAAACATTTCTGACCACACCTGGCCGGTAGCAGAATCAAGAATGAAAGCATGACTATGATTTGTGTCGATCTGGAATCGTCCGTAATACTCCGTCGGCGTGAAAAGCACAGCTCCAGTTAATAATAGAATCGTCGCTACCACGAAACCGCCAATAAGAGCACTTTTGAAATCTATTGAGCGAACCATAATAAAATCTCCCTTCTTAAAAATACTTAACCAAAATAAACTTTCCCGCACATATTTTCAGTAAGAATTGAAGCTCTCTTATATAAGAGGCACTCTATCCGCAAAACGTTACAATTTTTTTTGAATATTTTCCTCTAACATACAATTCCCCGGCAATGGTCTTCTACGAGCAGTTCAGTAATTCTTAATCCATATGATCTGAGTCTCATACCAGTACATGCTAATGCAAAATATGAGCGACGGTATGTTAGCCGTCCGTCCCGTCGGCTTGTTCAACGCAAATAAACATTTATTTAAAATAAACTTCCATTCTGTCAAATGCCTTGTCGATTACTTCTTCAGGAACACAGAATGACATTCGTACGTGTGATTCGCTCTTGAAGGCCACGCCGGGCGTAGTAGAAACGCGAGCCTCCTTCAGGAGACGCTTTGCAAATGTAAGCGAATCTTTGCCCTCGTCGATTTTAATCTTCGGAAACATGAGATACGAACCTTTGGGCCTCTGATATGTAAATATAGAACTAAGACGATCCAGCCTTCCGCACATTAAATCCCGCATGGCCTGGTAGTGTTTGCTGAAATCCTCGATACATTCCTGAGAGCTTTTAAGGGCCTCAAGTACGGCATATTGAGAAACAACCGGGGCGCAAATAGCAAGCGGTATATGCCCCTTTTTAATTTGTGGTATAAATTCTTTTGAAGCATGAACATAACCGATTCTCCATCCGGTCATGGCGTACGTTTTTGTGAATGTAAATGCGCTAATAACCCGTTCTTTCATGCCGGGAAAAGAAGCTATACTATGGTGTTTATATCCATCAAACGTGAAATATTCATAGGCCTCATCGGTAATAATAACAAGATTGTTTTTACGTGCAATCTCAGCAACAGCTTCCAACTCCTCATGAGTATAGACAGAGCCTGTAGGATTGTTCGGATCGCTGAACAAAATGGCTTTTGTCTTTTTCGTAATAACATCGTTAATCCTTTCAATATCCAGGCTGAAGCCCTCACCCTCAATAGTGGGAACACATACAGGCTTACCGGAGGCCATAATGACCTGCCTGATATGAGTCGAATATCCAGGTACGGGAATGATTACTTCATCTCCCGGATCAATAACAGCCATTACGGCAGCAGCAAGACCTTCTATAGCCCCTACGGTAACAATGATTTCCTCAGGGGATGCATGGATATAATTTACTTTTTCCAATTTTTTCGCTATTTCTTCCCGTAATTCATAAATACCCTCTGGCTCGGAATAACCGCCTGTTTTCCCTTCTTCTATTGCTTTGATAGCAGCTTTCTTTATATGTTCCGGGGTGCCGGATGTCGGTTTTGCCCATGACAAAAAAGCTACATCTTCTACCTCTTTGGACAAACGTGTCATTTCATGAATGGCAGACTTTGGTATTTGTGAAAAACGATTTGAGGATGGAATTGACATATCTTTACTCTTATTTCTCGTCTAATTAAAAATAAATGATAGAAGTTTTTTCTTCAGAAATAACCATTTCTTATGGTTTCTATCCAACATCCTGTATTACTTGGTAAAAAGCAATAAAGCACAAAATATTATGTTATAGCTTAAGCGTTTCTATCCACTATGCTCGATAATATTCGCCGCCTGATTGTCGAGCAAGTAAAAAGGAGAAAAAGAAATTAGACAAGCCCTACTTTCTTCTTTTCTCAGGCAAGGAAAATAGAAGGAAAATAGAGGTCAGGTCTTAATTGTTCCGGTCTTCTTCTTGTATTGTGATGTTTCAAAGCCCTTAGGGACCTCCATTCGGGACAGCCACCCATCTTCATTGACTATAGCTAAGCCATAAATAGCTAAACCAAAAGTTGACTATTCGATTTTCTGAGCTCAGTGTTCTCTGCGGTTAAGATCGCCGTTTCATGGAGATTTTTTTTAAATATGCCCGCCTTATTGGATTTTAGTTCGTATAATAGTTAACGTATTCGTATTTCGTATATGGAATTTAGTGATTTGATAAAAAAGCAATACAGAAGATTGCCACGGCCCTTCGGGCCTCGCAATGACGGATTGTTGAGCCTTTTGGTGGAACACGACTTGAAAAAACAAAGCCAATCCGTCAGGAAGGAATTGCCGGACAGGTGTTAAAATGAGTAAAATATCACATAGTCAGTAATGGCAAGGATTTATGGGGATTTTTATATGATTGTGCGATTATTGTCAAGAAAAAACAGATCCAAACAAACCCAATCTTATTTAGCCTCCAGATTTATCTGGGGGTTGAAAAACCAATTTGAAAAAACAAACCCAATTTTCGATTGGGCAGAATGTACTTAAGTATCTATATGAAAGGTGATTATGAAGAATTTCGTGCTTTGAGACGGCGAAAAAACAAAGCCAATTCAAAGCCAATTTCAGACGAGACGACGTTTTTAGTGCGGAAGGATTGAGATTGCCACAGTCGCTGCGCTCCTTCGCAATGACATTAGTGGGCGATTTGAAAAAACAAACCCAATTTGCGAATGGGCAAAATAAACTTAAGTATCTATATGAAAGGTGATTATGAAGAATTTCGTGCTTTGAGACGGCGAAAAAACAAAGCCAATTCAAAGCCAATTTCTAACGGAGCAAGTATTCATTGACCGGATTAAGCGGATATACTATTATGGAATCTGATAAAATAAGAGAAAACCTTCGCGGAGGTGACTGGTGCCTGGTGGTGCCCCTGGTCTTCAAAACCAGTGTGGGGCTGATAAGGTCCCGGGTGGGTTCGATTCCCATTCGCCTCCGCCATTTTTGAATCGCCGGCAAAAATCAACCATTTGCTCATGGCCGGTCGATAGAATAAGTAAAAAGGAATGCTTTATGATAAATAAAAACACGAAAATCCTCATTTTTGGCCTAATGGTCCTGCTCGGGGCGGCCCTGCTGGCATACGGGGCGTTCTTTCATTCCACGAACGTTTCAGCCCAGCAGGATGGCGAGCCGGTAATGCTTGCCAAGTCGGAATCTGCTCTTATCAAAGATGCATCCGTGAGCGGCGTTAAGCGAGATGAATCGGGCAAGATCAAGCAAACATACGAAATAGGCGAGAAAGCTCCCGAAGCTTGTTCGACGTGAGGCAGTTAAAGGCAGATCATGGTGCCCATGGTCAAGAAAAATAAAACAGGCGGTTTCGCTTCCAGGCTGCTCGGCTGGCGTATGTGGGTGCAGGCGGCATTTCTTTTGGTCTGGCTGGACCCGGCGGGTCTGCGTATGCACACTATGTGCTCGCCGGTCTTTCACTGCTATGCGTGTCCCCTGTCGACGTTCGCGTGCCCTATCGGTGTTATCGCACAATTCGGAGCGCTGCACGTTTTTCCATTTATCGCGGTCGGACTGCTCATTGCGTTTGGAGCTTTGTTCGGCACGCTGATATGCGGCTGGGTCTGCCCGTTCGGCTTCCTGCAGGACCTGGCGGCCAAAGTCCCGACGCCGAAATTCGACCTGCCCAAAGTCACGGGGCACCTGCGTTACGTTGTGCTGATCGTGACCGTGCTGGCGGTGCCCTACTTCTTCGGGGAAGGACACCCGCTTTTTGTCTGCCGGGTCTGTCCGGCCGGAGCACTGGAAGCGGCGGTGCCGACTATGGCGGGCCAGGCGATAGCAGGCGAAACAATAATTTGGCCGAGCGTCGTAAAGCTGACGATTCTCGCCCTGTTTTTAATCGCCATCTTCTTTATACGAAGACCCTGGTGCAGACTTCTATGTCCGCTCGGGGCGGTTTTCTCGCTGTTCAATCGCGTCTCGGCGTTCTTTTTGCGTTTCAACGCCGATGAATGCACGCACTGCGAGCAATGTCACAAGCTGTGCGAATACGGCATCGAGCCGGAAAAGAGCCCGAACGACCTGCGCTGCATCCGCTGCCTCGAATGCACAAAGTGCGGCCCGGACGCCCTGAATCTGGGCAGTATCTTCGAGCGAGCAAAAGGCAGGGACGTTCCACAAAACAATCTGTAATACGAAAAATGAGTCTCTCCGGCTTTTGCCGTGACTCAATCCCTGAATTAGCGAATAAATTAGACTGCCGCTTTTTTCTTGTAGATCGCCATTCCGGCGGCTGCAAGAGCGATAATTCCTATGATGATAATTACTGTTCCGTATCTCGATTTGGCAGGTTCTTCTGCAGCGGCGACAATTGGTGAGGTCGTTTCCGCCGGTTTGCTCGCTGAGCTGATCAATCATATAAAAGACAGGATATTTTTCACCGACGTCGGTGGCTACGCATTTATTATTGTTCCGGAAGGATACATAGACAAGAAATAGCCGGCATGTCGACCGGTTATAAAAAAAGCCGTGTTCACACACGGCTTTATCACAAAACTATCGGTTTAGCCGCTAATTGTCGAACGGCAGTTTGACTCCCCCCGTTTTGGTTCTAATAACATCCGGTTTCATTCCGACGCCGAGATCTCTCTTTTGCTTTTGTATACGGCAAACGGAACCTATGTTAACTTTTGACACATCGCCTGCTACTACTTTGGCCATTGACATAGTGTAAGTGACCTTCTGAATTTCGAGGGTGGCGACATGGCTTTCGATGCTACCAAGTGACTCTCCGGTATCGTTATCGAAGACTTCCTTGCCCGTTGTATAGACATCGAGCAGCATGCCGTCTTTCATTCTCTGGCCGCCCTGGTTCAGGATTAATTGGCCATCGGCCTGTACCGCAGCGACGGTGATAGGATACACACGGTCGATAACCGCTGCAATCACATCGTTGGCCACGAGCGAGATAAAAGCGTCACGTACCTGTGCCGGGTCCCATTCGAGAGGATTCTGCTCGTCGGCAAGTCTTCTGACCTGTTCGTCCTCAAGATATTTTTGCGCAGTCGTTGCCAGGACGACCTGCTTTGTGGCGCTGTCGATAAGCCGATAATCGAAATTGAACCGAGCTTTGAATTTTCTCGCCGTATAATTGGCGGCTCTCAGATACCTTTCGATTTTCTCGATTTGGGCCTGATTAATGGTTCCTACGAGCAAATAATCGGCGCCAAGAGTTTCAGCAAGCTTTGCCTGTTCTCCAAGAGGAGCATCGAAGGAAAAGAGCATCTCTTTTTCCCTCGTAAAGTCAACAATGCTCTCACGGTCAAGGACGGCGAATTTGTTAGTCTGGGTTAGTCCGGCAACAAGTCGCTGGGAGAACAGCGACGAAAGCGTGTCGCCTGATATTATCTGGTTCAGAAAAACGTAACTATCCTGCTGTGTTTTTGCGGGCATCAAGGCAACCTTGACCCGCCCGGTCTGGCCCCGTGCTCCATAGTCGTAAACGGAGACCTGCAACGTGACTTCATAGGTGTCGGGATCGATTTGCTTTTCATCGAGAACTTTATAGCTTCTTACGAGGCCGCCGATTTCAGTTGTGTAGACCGTGCCGTCCGTGGCAACATCCACAGAATCGAATTCGATTCTCCTTCGGCCGGGCCCGTCGTCACCTACTCCCACACCTGAGCTGCGGAAGCCGAATTCATAGTTACTGGAATCGACTCTAACACCTCTTACCTGCTCGACTGCTCTATACAAAGCGTTCTTTACCGCCTCGTCCCTGTTACGGCCACGGCCGATGACTTCCCGGATAACTGCGTTGTTTGGCTCAGTCTTCAAAAGAGGGGCCGATGCGCTGCGTTTGCCAGCGGTGTTGCCGGCCGGATCCTGTTCGGATCCCGGCGCATTACCGGCGGCCACAACTGCCGCAGTAAGCAGGCAGAGCACAATAATGATCGTTATTTTTTTCATTTTTCCACCCTTTGAAAAAACTTTCCGTTAGACTCTATTGCCAGGAAACAGATTTATTGCTGCCTCTTTTACCAATAAGAGTTTCATCCTGCCAAAATCTGAGTCCGCTCTTGACATCGCTCAGCTTCAGTTGAAAATAGTATTCAATCTGCTGTGTTTTTCGGTCATAGCTGATATTCCTCTGGAAGATTTTGCCGGAGATGGTCAGTTCGGGTGCTATGAGGGTTTGTCTTTTTGCCACGGTGTCCTGATCGAACTCTTCTGAATCTCTGAGTTCTCTTGTCTCATGGAGCAATTCGTCGGAACCACTGCCGATCGCGGATGTCATAACCGCCTGTCCGCTGTTCAATATCTCCGTCTCGATTTTTACCATTAGCTGGTCTGTGTCGATTCTCTGCGTCGTATCGTTGATTATTCTTCCGGTAGCCACTACATACCTGCCGCCGTCCGTCTTTTTGAGGGCCCCCGAACCGAGCATTGACTGCACCATTTTACTCGCGGCCATATCGAAATCTCTGTAGTCCAGAGCCATGACAGATTTTCCCTCGTCATTCCTGATATCGATCATTGTTGTTTCCTGGGCACATCCTGCCGCTAAAATACATACCATCGTTATTAGATTTAATACTTTCGCTTTCATAGTTTACTCCCACTTTCTCGTATCCATTCTGAAATCTACGGCTTGCTTTCTCGGCGCAACGGCCTTAATGCTAAAGGGTGATTTCCCCATTGCCGACATCTGCAGCCACACACTTGTTTTCGTTTCAATCTGAAGTCCGTCTGCATCCAGCCATTCGACTCTGTATCTGAAGCGTTTGGTCTTATACGACTTGTTGTTTCCGTTGACATAAAGCTCAAGAAAACCGGCATCGCTCATTCTGGTAACGGCGTTGGTGACTTCAATTCCTTCGCCGATCAAGGCACTGAAAGCATGCGCGACCGGCCTGGTAACAACGTTGCTTCCGAGCGTGTCACTTGCGACTCCTTCTCTAACATGGATTCTTGTGTCACTTTGCTTCTGACAGCCGTAACTGAAGACTATCAACGCGATCAATACGAATTCTAACTTTTTCATGGCAAATCTCCATCAACATTTAATTTAATAATCTAATATGTTATCAGGTCAAGAACCTGCCTTGTCTGCTTCCGTGGTATTCTAACATAGACAAACGCATTTTTGCAAGCGGGTATTTCCACCGGGAACGATTCGCCGCCCGGGGGAGCTATCGTTATCAGCCTGTCGGGCGGTATGGGCAATCTGGCAACCTGGAAATTCTTCGGCAGAGTGGTCCAAATTCTGACATCAGCGGCAGTTGTGGCGTAAGAATAGACAGTAGTCAGCAAGGAAACAATCTTCGGTGAGGATCTGTCTTTTTTATTCAGAGCATACTGAGCTACCACTTTTGCGGTAGCAGACATAATGGCCCTGGTCAGAATACCTTTAAAGTCTTTGCTAAACTCCGTCTGCACGATCCGGTCCATATTCGCGACGATCTGAGTATTGTAACTTTTATCGCCAGCCTTGATCGACAAATAGGGATAAGCCTGCTCTCTGAATACGAGCATTGGCAAAGCAATCCCGAAATATTTTACCTGATCCGAGGCAATAAACAGTGGTATGTCGATTCTAAGCTCTTCCTTAACGGGCCCCATCCCGTTTTCGAATATTACCCATACGGTATCTTTCAACTCCGTCTTGCCGTCGAGCACCTGTTCGGTAACAGCCAGGTCCCGGGCAACGTATTCATTGTCGCTGACCATTCCATACGATTCTTTCAGGAAAGTGACCGCTTTCGAGTGGTCGCCAATGAGATTGAAAAAAACTCCGGCAATGTAAGTCGTGAAGGGATTGACGAAATCGGGATAAGCTTCGAACTCGTACAGGCCGGGATACCTGTCAGTTATTAGCTGGTTGATTTCGGGATTATCGACATTTTTCTTAGCCTGCGAGCCCTCTTTTTCCTGCTCCTTGTCTAATTCGTTTTGGAGCTTCTTTATTTCCCCGGCGAATTTCTCCTTTGCCCGTCTTTGCCTGTCAAGAGCCCTGTTGAACTCTACCCGTGCCTGGTCGTTTTCACCGAGTGCCATAAAGTTCAAAGCTTTGTAAGTATTGACCATGATGCCGTCGTATTCTTCACCCAGATAAGGGACGATATTCTCATTAACGGCAATTGCAGCAACCGAATCTGTGGCAGCATTTTGATAATCGAAGAAGTTCAGCATCTCCTCCGATCTATCAAAATGATTGTTACTTTCCCGGAGATTTTGCCTCAATCTTTCAAGCGTGCCGAGTTGTAATGTCCATAATAAATCTTCTTTTTTGGGATTTTTGCTTTTGCTGATTTTAGACTGAGCGAATTCGATGGATTTTTCATAATCAGAACTATTGAAATACCCGCCAAAGGTGCCGAGCTGGCTTTTAGGTGCATTACATCCAGCGATAACTGGAAGTAATAAGACGTATAGAAAAAAACGATTCTTAACAGGGTCTCTGTTCATAAGACCCTCCACATATTATCAATTATTATGCCGCTATAGAAGTCCCAATAAGACTGAACTATATATCTGCATTTATACTCAATACTCGCAATGATTATCCTGAGCATCGTAATTTCGAGAAAATATCAATACCTTTCAATGTCAACTCAATTTTCGTAAACTAACGCAGGTTCTGCAACAAATCAAGGATAATTTCTGTTCTAAAAATATTACATTCTCCCCATGTCTCAAATCCAGCATTTGAAAGTACCGCTTGTTATTTTAATAGCCCCGGCAAGATTCTTATGTGTTTCAATTTTTCTTTGACGTCGGTTCTGCAATCGATTATATTTATCGGATACAGTGGGAAACCAGATAGTATGATACAAGTTAAACACAATAATTCCGGTACTGTAGCAGTAACTGTGGCTCTGCTGATCATTATCGCACTTGTGGTTTTATCAATCGCCCGGCATTTCTGGGCCGACTCCGCAAACGAGCATTTCGATAAATTAATCTCAGTTTACATTATGGAAAAGGAGGATCTCAACGAAGACGATCGGGACAAACTGAAGGCCCAACTGCTCGAAGATGGTATATTTATTAAAATGAACAGATGGAATAAGGAAAGTTTTATCAAGGATCAACAGCTATACAATGAAATGATAATCACCCGTGACCAGCGACAGATGAGAAAAGAAGAGGCCGAGACTTCGGTCGTTGAAACCATGATAAATTTGTAACAAGTCCCCTCTCCTATCCTTGATCGGAGTCATTAAAAGAAAAATGGGGCCTACACCGAACCGATCGGCATAAGCCCCTAACTAACGCAAGTCTTTATATTCCTGCCATACCTGCCCTTGCAGGTCTAAACCTACCCCTGGCTAAAGCGGTTATCAGAATTTACTCTGCGACAGCTTCTCCCTGTTGACGCAGGCGGATGTCATCAATGAACATCATGCCCGAACCACCGGGAGCATTCATATTGCCTTTGCTACCAAGGCCGATTGCAATCTTGTCAACATTGGTCAGGACTACGCCCTGATCGGCAAAAGCCTGCAGCGGAATCACCCACTCGGTCCAGTTATCAATCTGTGCCGCGGCCGGATCATCGTGAACCACCACTACCGGGGTTCCGGCACTGTTGGAGACCGTCACGTAAAGCGGCTCAGCAGCATTGCTGGCTATGCCGATATCCTGATTCGCCCACTGCCCGGTGACATAACCGGTAGTCGTTACGTTGGTAAATACGGCCTGACACGTTAAGGCATTATCATGGCTCGTAAGTGCCAAACCGATGTGGACATTCGCGCCCATGGGGATGATCTCTGCGTCCTGCATCGTCCACGTAGAGCCGTTGGCTGAATGGTACGCCGTAAAGTTGCCGGACAAATCACGATCCACCTTCACCCAGTACGGTGCAGTTATCTCGGCGGTCGTCGTATCGAGGCTGGTCTGACCCGTGCCGGGACGTCTCTGGTAGGACACACCCGAAGCAGGCGTTACAACCATCGTCGCATGCGCCGAGTCAGGATCGAGCGTCTCGCGAATCATCACACCTGCTTTTGCCCAGGCGTTTGTTTCATCGACGCTCTCGACCTTGGCGACAATCGAGCCGGGGCCGGTCAGCAACTTATATGCAAAATGGAACTCGTCGGCTTCTACTCCGTCAACCGCCCAGATATCCGCGCCGGAGCCGGTCATCGTAAAGGTGCCGGTCGGGCCCTCAGCGAAGCTACCGACAAATGCCGGGTAGCCTCTGAACCACAGCGACAATTCCCCAACGCCTTCCTGGGTCCAGTCACGCTGCTCTACCAACGTATACTCAACCTCCGAATACTTCGAGAAGCCCTGCTTGTTATTGTCGTATGTTACCGGCATAGACTTGCCGCCGCCGTTTACGATAGTCTCCTCGGTATAAGAAGGGGTGGTTTCATCGCCTACCGCAGCTCCGGTACCGTTGCCGGCATAGTAATCCGCAGTAC
>CAZTDF010000001.1:0-74767 GCA_964612465.1 uncultured Pirellulales bacterium | reverse complement strand
CTGCCGGGTCAAAGACAATAGCGTTTATGAATGTCTTGAAGATTATGAACTGACGACCGATGCGTTGGCCGCCGGAATCGTTTTTGATAAAAAGGTTCGTCTGGGCTCTAACCGCAAAACTAAAGAACAACTGTCTGTGCCTGTCAGGTTAAGCGCGATCAAATGTACGTCGCATAAGAAACGCTATAAGATCGGGCATGGAGGACCTGAACAAGGTGAGACACTGCTGATCGCTACCGACATATTCGATCTTCAAGCTGATGTGATTGTGTTAATCTTCCAGCATCGCTGGGCTATTGAGATTTTCTTTCGCTTTCTTAAGCATGTTCTTGGCTGTCGTCATCTGCTGAGTCACAAACAGAACGGCATTGAATTGCAGACCTACGCGGCTATTATCGCTTGTATGCTGATTGCCTTGTGGACTGGACGTAAGCCGACACCGCGGACGTATGAAATGCTGTGCTGGTACTTTACCGGCATGGCCGATGAAGAAGAGTTGGTCTCTCATATCCAACGTCTTCAAAAAATTGCTTAATTGAGTTCGGGCTCAATCTCCGTTGTGATTGAAGCCTGGGTAAATGCTGCGCACATCCAGCGAATACATCCCTCAATATGGCCAAAGTGACCAGACCGTGGTGAAGTATTGTAAACCATGTAAGCCGGTCAAGTAGGACGGCAAATCCCGGGCCGAACAGGATTGATGCTGACTACTTTTTACATCGAAGAAAGTACCGTACAGAACACCAGGGAGATTGTAATCATAAACTTGATGAGTATATTCATGGCAGGACCCGAAACATCCTTAAACGGGTCGCCGACCATATCTCCGACCACAGCAGCCTTATATGTCTCTTCGACATTTTCGCCTCTTCCCCGCTGGACTTCAATAAATTTTTTGGCATTATCCCATGCACTGCCCCCAATAGCCATGCTCATACCCAATACCGAACCTACTATCATCGCTCCGACCAGGAATCCACCCAAGGCTTCTGAACCCAACACAAAAGCAATAATAAATGGTGCTGAAATAGTAACCACCCCAGCTACGACAGTGCCTATCAGGGCATCTTTGGCAATGAGAGTTACACATCTATCCGAATCCGGCTCTGCATGGCCGGTCAACAGGCCTTCTATTTCCTTGAATTGCCGGCGAACTTCGATAACCACTTTATTCGCTATTCGAGTTACAGCACCCATAGTCCATGCTGCAAAAAGAAGCGGCAGAGTGGCACCAAGAAACAGCCCTACGAGTACCGCTGGAGCAAATAACTTGGCGTCGCCCAACTCTGTTCCACCGACAAAAGCTGCAAATAACGCTACCGATGTTATGACACCGGCGCCAAGAGTAAAGCCTTTGCCGATAGCTGCTGTAATATTTCCAACCGTATCAAGCCTATCCGTAATCTCGCGAACCTTTGCGTTTGCCTTGCTCATTGTGGCAATACCGCCTGCATTATCAACTATAGGCCCGTAAGCGTCTATAGTCATAATAATCGCCATTGTAGCTAACATGGCTACCGCCGAAAGTCCTATCCCATAAAGCCCTGCTTCCAGAAATGCTATAACTATTGTTGCGCAAATTGTCAAGATAGGCAGAAGTGCTCCAACAAACCCTATCGCCAACCCTGCGATTACATTGGTTGCCGGGCCTGTCTGTGACATCTTTACAATATACCTGATGGGCAGTCCTGAACAGAAATATTCTGTTTCAAGGCCGAGTAAAAGACCACAACCCACGCCCGCTGCAACCGTTATGAACAGACTTACCTCGCCCGTTAGGGCAATAACCGCTATAAACGAACCCACAAGAAACAAACCATTTGCAACGTAAAGAATATTTCGTAAGAAATCCTGCGGGTCTGCACGCTTGGTAAGGAACCTGCCAACAGACATACTTATCAGAGAACTGATAAAACCTATGGTCACCAAGACAAGCGGAAGCACAGTATATTTCATTTCCCTCATTCTAATACCCATGATAATAGCAGCTACTGTAGAACTCATGTAGGACTCAAAAAGATCCGAACCCATGCCGGAAACATCACCGACATTATCACCGACGTTATCAGCGATTACCGCAGGGTTGCGAGGATCATCTTCCGGCAGGTTGTATTCAAACTTACCTGTCATGTCCGCCCCGATATCGGCACTTTTTGTAAATATGCCGCCGCCTACTCTGCCGAACAGTGCAAAGAAAGATGCACCAAGGCAGAAACCGGCAATGATATATGGCAAAGTGCTGGGATCGTCGCCGTTAAGTACAAGAAAGGAATAAGTACCAAGCCCGATTAAGCCTACAGATGCCACGGAAATCCCCATTACGGCGCTACCCTGAAAGGCCGTATCCAATGCTTTACGCAGACCGCCGCTTTTGGCCGCCTGGCAGGTTCGTGAATTCGAGGCAGTAGCAGCCTTCATGCCGATCCAACCGGGCAGCATCGAACAGGCTGAGCCTACCAGAAAAGCAATTGCCGTCGGCACACAGAGAACTATGCAAATGACAAGGAACGCTGCGAACAGGAAAATACCCGTTATCTTGTATTCCTGTTTCAAAAAGACAACCGTTCCTGAACGAATCTTCTCGGCAATGGCCTGCATCTTCGCATTGCCCGGCGAATTCTTGAAAAGGTAAAAATAACCAACTATAGCAATAATTAAACCAATAACACCTACCAACGGTACCGCCCGAAACAGGAAGTCATAGGCGGTCAATTCCCCGATAGGGACCGGCCCATTTGATAAGTGTAATGGAGTATCAACCGCTGAGGAAGCAATTGGTATATAACGGTATTGACCATGGCTGTAAACATCCAGAAGGGCTACGCCGTCTTTGTCGGAAGCGATAGCATTGAAGAAGTCCTCTATGTCTGATATAGAGGTTCCATCAATACCCACAATTACATCACCCGGGGCAAGGTCTGCGTCGGCGGCAACGCCGCCAGGCACCACCGAGATAATTACGACACCATCTATGTTGGGGGGGATACCATAAGCAGACCGCAAAATTGAAGTTATAGCCGAAAGCGATACACCCCAGTTTGTATTATCTGTAATATCTGTCGTGGTTTGCGCTGTCAGCATGGTAGCCGGCAACTCGGCAAGGGTTGCGTATGTCCGAACCTTTTGGCTGTTTCTTAAATACGTGATTCTGACATTATCACCTGGTTTTAATGTCGCCATAACCTCTTTGAATATTTCCACAGTTTTTGTGGCAGTTGTGTTTATTACGGCAATGACATCGTCTCTTTTTAAACCTGCTTTTTCCGCAGGGGAGCCGGAAATGACGCTGTTTACAAGAACACCATGCTCATCTTGTATGCCTAATTGTTCAGCAATAACTTGATCTACAGAAACAATCTCTACACCAAGAAAAGCTGAAGGTGAAACAGAAGTACCAACCGCTGCCGTCTTAATGACTGAATTCTGCATTACCGTTTCGCTGGTACCATTAACCAATTCTGTACTCGCAGCATCTATATCGAAACCTGTTATATTTGAATATATGAGGTAGGCAAAAAAAACGAACACCATACCTGCCGAAACAATTACCCACCCAACGTAATGCTTCGGACATTTATCAAATTGCTCTTCGTTATTATTCAAAACCTTACCCTTGACTTATCCACTTTTTGTTTTTCTTGTCTTTTGACAAGTTTTAGACCGCACGCTGGTAACACAAGGTGGGATTTGCGCCTTTCCCTGCTATATTGAATCATCAAAAATGGTATTGTTGTACACATCCAGAATCGCATCGTGATTTTTTTTCCACATCTCCATGAAAATACAGTTTTTACGGAGAGAACATTCATTACCCCTGTACTTGTCGATAAGACAGCCAGGTGGTCCGACCGGGCCCTGGATAAACTCCATTACTTAGCCAACAGTAATTTTCCCCGGTGAAGGAATCAGGACATAACCGCCATCATTGCCTCGGCAGGATTCGACAAAACCGGCCTGCTTGAGCTGAGTGAGTATCGTCTCAAGAAGCCGCCGCGGGATAGCCTGAGCCTAGGCGATGTCAGCAATCTTCATTGGACCTTGTTTGCTGCATTTAGCCAACTTAAAGATCGCCCGCAAGGCATATAAACTTTTTTGCGTACCTGCATTTTGTATCCTTAAGTTCCTATTGTTTTTACATTCAACTGGGTACTTCAGACCCATCCATCCACCATTGCTGCCATCGTGCAACCAGGAGCAGAAACGACTTTTCATCTCTTGGAAACGGCCCGCTCATTTTCTTGCTGGTAATTGTTTTCAGTACATCAAGAATAGCCTTACGTATCGTTTTGTCAGGGTCATTTAACCGCTCAATCAACGATGGAACTGTCTGCCAACAGCGTAATTTGCCCATCGCCTCGATTACTTCCTTCCGGATTGAAACACTGCTATCATCAAGCAGTGGTAACAACTTTACAGCGAGTTCTTCTTTGCCCAGCCGGCCGATACAAGTAATGGCTCTTCGGCGAACTTCTTCGTCTTCATCGTCAAGCATACGTATCAATGCTGGGCTGCTCTGGACACCAGTGAGGCGATATAATCCCCATACAGCAGCCAGCCGAACAAAAGCTGCCTCATCGGCCAAAGCGCGTTCAATTGCATGAGCGCCTTCTTTCATCCCCAAACTTGCCAGAGCTTTAAGGCATTCTTGTCGAACCAGCGCAGATGGCTCGCTCGCCATTTGAGCATCAAGAGCCCTGACCGAGAACTCATGACGTATGTTGGCCATTGCCCTGACTGCATCTATGCGTGCAGATGTGTCGGGGTTGGTAATATCAGAAAGAGCTCTTGCGAACAATATCCGCTCGTTTTCACTGTCAAAACTGGCAGTTTGGACCTGCTCAGCCGTAACACCAACCAGAACTGAGACTCTATCATCAGCAATCATAGGCTTAGACTGGTACTCTTCAACATATACATTGCCTCCGGCATCAGGCTTAGCAACAGTCGTTTTTACCGAAGGGGTTACTTTGTTTTCAATGATTGCTGGCACGCTCTTCTCCCGGCCTCGATAGCCTATGGCGATTTCTGTACATGGTTGAACAACTTCAACATCGGACGAGAGACCGGATTTAATGTCCTTCTCAAACTTGTGAGCTTCCTCCAACTTGCACCTTGCTGCGGCAAGTTCGGATTCTAATGTTGCCACATGTACTCTGGCAGCATCTTGGCGAGCTTTTGTCTGATTGACCTGCTCGCGTGTCTGTGCCAACTTAGAAAGCAATGAATCCCTCTCTGTATGCAAGTTTTCAAGCTGCAATGTAAGCTGGGTTTGGGCTTGTTCAGCCTGGCTTTTTGTTTTTTCCAACTGTCGCCTGGCCTCAGCAAGGTCGCCTTCCAATGCTGCGACGCGATCTTTCGCCACACTTACCCGTGCTGCTGCCTCCTCTGCTTTACGCAATGCCTGTTCCAGATCAGAAATAAGAGATTTGTTCTCCGTTTGCTGTGCCTGGAGCTGTGAAACAAATTGAGATTGTGCTTTTCCAACTTGGTTTTGTGCCTGGGTTAACTGGTCACGGACTTCAGCAAGATCAAACTTCAGTGCAGCCACCCTGTCATTCAAGGCATCTTGGCTAACCATTGTTTTCCTGGATTTCGGTTTGATGGCAAATATTTCAGGTGTAGATTCAGTACGTTCGTCTGTAACAAATTCAGAAGGCTCAATAGGCCGAGTAAGTAAATGTCCTGCCGCTGCCAGACTGCCACCCATAAATCCCGTAATTTTCTTGCCTGCAAACGCTACTGTTCCAACACAGGTTCCGGCACCTTTGAATACCTCCCCAATGATTCCCAATCGCTTTACTCTAACATTTTCCATGTGTTTAGTCTTTTATTTTTTTTTATCAGTTCCTGCGTTTGTTTTACTATTTCTTTGGCCGTCTTCAGCAGGATGTTTAAGATTAGTGTCCACTCTCGTCAGGTCGTTAACGTAACGTATTAATTTTTTGCCGGCAACTACCGCGGCACAAGCCAGAAAACCGGCAAACTCGGACATGTCCGAAACAATTTCCGAAAATTCTGATTTCTTTTTGTCCATTATCCTGTCTTCCTTTAGCTCGAACACCTTAAATTTCTCCATCCGTATACTCAACCGGTATATCTTCACCAACCGGTATCTGCTCAATGGTGACTTCAGGGCCGTATACATTTATCAAAAGAAAATGCCGTATACCCGAATCCAAAAGACCATCTGAAAAACTTCCTGATGTGACGTACCGGACGCCATTATTCGTAATATCTACAAAACCATGCCAATGGCCTTGCAGAACGATATCTACCTGGTATTTCTCAAAAAGAGCTATGAGCTGCTGTTTTTCATCTGTCTCAGGAAATTTATAGTTGCCGTATAAGTTGCCATATATTGGCATATGGCTTATTACAAAAAGAAGCGGCTGTTTATTGCTCCGCAGTTGTTCCTGAATCCATTCCATCTGGTTAAGGCCTATTTTGCCGCTGGCGGAATCTATTACTACAAATTTTGTATTGCCTCCATAAAAAGAATACACCGAAGGCCCCAGAAACTTCCAGTAATACGCCCAACCGCTGTTACATAAGTCGTGATTTCCCAATGCCGGATACCACGGGACAGTTAAAGCATCGCAATGATCCATAAAGTTGCTGTATTCGCTCTCTTCTCCAAAGGATGTCAGGTCGCCGCCAAATAAAACAAATCTTATTTGCTTTAGTTTTATTGCTTTGTCGAGGTCATCAAAGCAGCCGTCCCCTTTTGAATACATATGCGGATCGCCGCAAAATGCGAACGAATAAACATAAGTACCTCTTATCGCATTTTTGTAAGGCGATTTTATCGAGTTAGACAGATTAAACCTCTCGTCAACCGTGACATACTCCGTTGCCCCATGTACCAACAGAAACAAACACAAAGGAATAAGTATCAGAATAATCGGAGGCCTTATGAGTAAGGCCAGAAGGATTTTATTCCATAATTTCTTTTTTTCTGGTGTCATCAACTCTTCTTCGCCTCCGTCGGCCTGGTATATTCCCTGTAGGAAAGATACATGATCAAGAGTATTAGCAACCCTATGAATAATACGGTATCATTAGTTGAGCTTAACTGCGGCGGCACTTCCGTAGGCCTGTTCATACCCGTAGTGCTGCTAGTACCACCTGGTGTCCCAGGTGTCCAATCTGATGTTCCACCGGTATTTTCATCTCCCGGAACAGTTGAGGGTCTGTTGAAAGCGGGATTATCCCCTGTTGTAAGCTGTACATCGTCAAATGGCATTCCTCCGGTAAGCACAGACGTTATTCTCTGCCTCATGGTCTGAGTTTGAGTTGGTGTGGTATTAACGGCAGCAATAATTCCTGATGAATCCAACGGCACATAACGTACTGAGCCCTGGCTGTAAACATCCAAAAGGGCAATATTATCATTGTCGGATGACAAGGCACTGAAGAACTCATCCATACCGGATACCGGGGTCTTGTTAATACCTGTGATTACATCTCCCGGCTGCAGACCAGCCGCATCTGCTGCACCACCAGGTGCTACCGACAAAATTACTACACCAGTTGTATCAGTGGGGACGCCGAATGAATTCCGTATGGTCTTAGTGATATCTGAAAGCGATATGCCCCAATCACTGTCACCCGAGTCGGTATCCTGATCCGCTGCCAAGGTATCGGGAAACGCGACAAGCTGTGCGTACGCTATGTATTTTTGATCATTCCTGATGTATACAATTCTAATCTTGTCACCTGGTTTGTATTTGTCCATTAGCAGCTTGAACCCATCAGTATCCTCTACCGCTTCGCCATCCAAAGAGATAATAACGTCACCTCTTTGGAGCCCTGCCTCTTGTGCAGGAGAGCCGCCAACAACGCCGTTTACAAGAACACCGCACTCACTTGGCAGTGATAACTGCTTGGCAATAATGGAATTGACAGAAAGAATCTCTACACCAACAAAAACTGAAGGCGAAACAGAGACCGCTTCGACCGCGGCGGTTTGCACAATATTGGCGGTCTTTGCAAGGTTAATTGTTATATCCGCAGTTTCATCTGTAGAACCTGATCTTAGCCGGTTTGGTGCGGATTCGAACAGAATATATACACCTAACATAAGCATTATGCCCAAAAGAAAGGCCCATAGAGCGCTTAACTTACTTTTTTTCTTTTCCATTTTCTCTTTCACGGCGTAATTACCTCACTTGTTTATTTTGAATTATGCTTGTCCATTTTATCTTGCGTTTACAAATAAAAGCACCTTCGACATACAATAATGTTGTTGTCGCTGATTTATAAAAGCTAATTATTGCCGTACTGGATATTACAAATGAGATTAAAAAGTAACCCGTATAACCAAACGTGGTGTTTTACAGAGACTCACCTTTTTTAGGCTATGGTAGACAATACACACATTTGTATTTACGATGGTTTTGGTTGACATTTGAGATGTTTCTTTGTGCTGCAATTCCACATCACCTTCATACCTGATGTTACTGCGACACCTACGGTAAACGGAACAAGCGAAGTGGTAGAGGCAACCAGGACCGAAGCTCTTACTGCATTACTTGCCAATAAGCCAAGGCCGGCAGCCAGTCCCAGGCCTACCGCTTCGCCTCCTGTATCAACAACAGCATCCCGTTTTGTTATTTTGCCCTGCTTATATTTTTTTACATTTACCAGAGCAGCTATACTTCCCCACAAAATAGCTACGGCGGCACCGGCTTTAACAGGATTGATGGCATCGACTGTTATTATCCTCGCAGCTCCGACGGCCCGACCCATGGAGTAACCAAGCGTACTTGTTACGGTTGTCGGACAGTAATAATCAGTTACATCCATTGCTAATTCCCCTTTCTATTTGGTCTATTTCTTATATCGTCGTTCTATTGTTTTCTTTTTCCTTTCAATGAATCGCCTTCGATAAACCATAAAAGCCGCTTTTCCCGAATGCTCTATTATTTCGTGATTCGAATGAGCACTTACCGCCATTGATACTACAGGCAGGGCACGCGGCACCAGGCGAACGATCAAAGCTGTGGTCAGTTGTTCGATGTATTCCTCCAAGGCTTTTGAACCCAGAACCGAAGCACCTTTTTTTGTTGTTTTTTTCTTACTTACTTTGGTCTTTATTTTTTTTAAGGCGTCTATTTCCTGTAATGCCTTGAATTTTATCTCTGAGCCGCCAACACCGATTTCGATTATTCTTAGTATTATCTCTTTCTCGATAATATCGTTCGGATCGAAACCATAGCAAAATGCGATTTCCTGAATCATATGAAAATCCTGGACCAAAAGTGCTGTTAGATCCACTGTTGCTACCACTATGCCCCCAAGACCACCTACCGCACCTTGTATAGCACTCGCCTTCTCGTGGAATTTTATATGTTTTCGGTTACAATTGTCTAACAATCCCAAATCACAATCTTTCAGTTCCGACAGGTCTTTTATCATCACACCATGAGCATGAGCCCTTTTTATCAGATCTTCGGCATCAACTGTAGAGGTTGAAGTAGTTAGCAGATTATTGACGGTTTTCTCAACAGCATCTTCAAAAATTTTGAGTTTTCTTTGCCCAATCTTACCGAGGACATAATCCACTGGTCTGGAAACAACATCGAGGACTTTCTTATGAAAGCCCTTATGTTTGTCCTTCTCCCATTTTTTTATTTCTCGCAAGCTTTTGATCTCATATTCACTTAGCTTCACTGGTAATCCTCTTACAAATTCATCAGCAAATCTCGACATTGTCGTGGAAGATTTAGTTTTCCGCCTTTCTTTTCCACACGTTTCAATACTTTAGAAGCCATCGATTTTATTTCTTTTCTAAATTCATCCTTATTTGCTGTGCCTGACCACATGAGTTTGTTGGATAATCTCAAGATTTTTCCTGCCTCCAAGACTCGCATCTCATCGCAAATTCGCTCGATATCCTCTTTTAGGAGCGTCTCTCTATCTAAATCCTTTAAAGATTTAGCGCAAGAACTCTTCGGATCCATCTTATCTATACCCTTGTTACTCATCTCGTTTAAGAAATCGGCCAGTTTCTTCTTTATTAGATTCATGATAATAGTGCTAAATATTATACGCGTATTTCGGTTCAGCTTTAATAACTGTCTTCATTTCAGGGAACTTCGTTTTGAACTTCTCGGCTATAGAATGGATCATGTCGTGAGTTTCCTGCTCATCAGCGTCTTGCTCCAAAACAATGTCGAAAACCACGTTACATCTATTCGCACGACAACCGACGATTCTTAAATCATGAAAAGCACTTACTCTTATGTCTTCAGAGATAATATCTTTTATAGCCATGGTGATTTGCTCATACTGAGGGTGGTCCTTGTTTAACGGATCGACATGGACAACCGCCATTCCAGGAATCTTCTGAGTGATTGTATCTTCCACTTGCTCTGCAAGCTCATGAAGCTTGAAAGCAGAATCCTTATCCGATACCTCTATATGCAAAGAGATCACACTCGTTTGGCCGTATTTGTGAAAGATTATGTCGTGAACGCCCAAAACTCCTTCGTGAGTCATTGCCAGTTTTTCTATTTCCTTAATCTTTTCTTTTGAAGGCGCCTCGCCCAGCAAAGGATTGACCGCTTCTTTGGCAATCAAGAAGGCTGAGTAAAAAATAATCAGAGAAACACCAACGCCCATTATACCATCAATATTATTATAACCGAATCGCGTTGCGATAAGTGCAACGACTACCAGAGCGGTAGCGATTACATCACTTCGATGATGAAGGGCGTCTGCCTTAAGAGCCTGCGAATCAATAATCTCGCCAAGCTGATAGGAAAACCTCGCCATCAGTTCCTTTATCACAATAGTTGCGATGATTACTAAAATCACACCGGTCGGAGCTGTAGAGCTTTGCGGTTTGATAATGGCATGAATCGACTTTTCCAATAGTTCCAAACCCGCCATAAATAGTAACACCGAAACGACCAGGGCCGCTACTGATTCCATTCTCCCATGGCCAAACGGGTGTTCTTTATCCGACGGCTTTCGTGCTATTTTAAATCCGATTATAACTACCGCTGAAGTGCCGGAATCGGCCAATGTATGAACAGCGTCAGCAATCAAAGATACGCTTCTTATCGAAAGACCAAGGACTATCTTAACAATAAACAGCAGCAAATTGATAACAATACTTGTCCAGCCTTCAAGTGCTCCATAACGTGACCTGACCTTCAGATCATTAACGCTCTGGTGATCTTTAATGGCTTTCGCTGCTATCCATTGTATAAACTTTTTCATCGACTTGTCTCTCAGCCATCAATTGCCTTCAGCAACAGCGGCCTGGCCTTGTTTATTGGTATGGCAAAACTGACGCCTGAAAAATATCCCGATGGAGACGCGATGGCGGTATTAATACCAATGATTTCGCTGGCACCATTTATCAAAGCACCGCCGGCACTACCGCGGTTTATTGCCGCATCCGTCTGTAACATATCTTTGTAAACAGTATTACCAATGACGATACTTCGCTTGTTATCGCTGACTATCCCAGCGGTTACTGTGTGCTCGAAACCAAACGGCGAACCGATAGCAAGAATCGCATCGGTTATCTTGACCAGATCGGAGTTTGCCAGTTTTACTGCCGGCAAAGGCCTGTCCGATTCTATCTTCAGGATTGCAAGGTCATTTGTAATATCGACATCAACAACCTGGGCTTTGTATATCTGACGCACAGAACTAAAAACACTCACATTAACGTTCGGGCAATCTTTTATTAAGTGGTAGCAGGTAAGAATATACCCACGTGCATCAACGATAACACCTGAACCAAGAGTTTCTTCGTTTGTTTGCAGGGCTGCTGTCGAGGGCATATCAAAACTCAAAGCAGGCTCACCCCTTCTATTCGCAGAACCAACATCAGCCGGGGCTACGTCTATATTCACAACTGCTCTCTTTACTGCAGAAACCGCATCTGTAAGGTCGTCATCCGTGCACGCAACAAGCTGTATATTCGAAGCCGTCAGTGCAATGTTGCTGCTTCGGATAGAACCATCCTGAGGGGCAGTAGTCGTTCTGGTTTGTTCCTTCATTGTGAAACCCATAAAAGCCGATTGGCACACTATGAGAATAATAAATCCGACAACTATTATGATCATAATCACATTAGCTTTTGAGTGTTTCTTTGTTTTTATAAGTTTTTCGAGCTTACTTTCCGTCACTAAAATACCTCCGTGTCATTATCTTTGTCTTTGTCTTTTTCTTTAGAAGACTTGGTTTTTGATGAAGGCGGCCCACCGCCGCCATGTTCTTCTTCATCATCAAGAACACTCCCTGTCGATGAATCCTTGATCCTGCCATCATTGTATATGTCAAGAGCCTGCTGAACTGTGCCCACAAAGCCGGTGTATACCTTGACTTTCAGGTCCTTGAGTGCTTTGAGTGCTGTGGCACTTACGTTATTGCAAATAACAATCGAACCGCCTTCAGCCACTATGAACTGACCGATTTCATCTCCACTTGCCCTTTTGTCCCTGTAATATGGATTGGGTACCGCTTCATATGTTCCTAATCCGAACATTAAGAAATAACGAGCATCGTCGAGTAACGGCGCAATATTAGATTTAAGAGTTCTGCCTGTGGATGGGATAACCAATTTTTTAGAACTCCCCGCTACATGAACTATGTTCGATGTCGCAGCAACTGTAATTGCCGCTGTCGGTACTAAACTGCTGCCGGCTGTATTGCCGCTTGTGCCTCCAGGGGTTTGGTTAACCAATCGAGAGCCGCAGACGGGACATGTAAGTGAGGAACACGGAACAGATATTGGATGCGTTACGGTTACGCCACACATTGGGCACACACATAAATCTGAGCGACCAGTCTGGGCCGCACCGGAGCCAGACTGACCACCACCCTGTGCCGGCCCATCTACGGCAGTGCCTGTATCAGCTGCCCCTCCCATACCCATACCCTCCGGAGGTCCGCCGGCTATCGTAACAAGCGACGTCCTTTGAGCTTGAGTTACCGACTGTGTGCTCTGGCCTAAAGGCGGCACACCATCAGGCTGGCTCGATACCGGCACTAAGAAAAAGGCCTGCTGGACAGGCGGTACGTCATCCGGTTTGCCGCCGACAGGAAGTAAGTAAAATGCCTGCTGAACCGGTGGAACATCATCGGGTTTGCCGCCTGTTTGAATTGCACCGCCGGCAGTATCACCGCCGGGGGCGGCATTAACCATACGAGAACCACATATAGGACAGCTAAGCTGCGAACAGGGAACACCTATCGGATGGGTTACCGTTGTGCCATCCACAGGACATATACATGTTGTCGAACGAGCACTCTGCGATGAGCCTCCCACATCAGCCGGAGCACTGCCGGTATCAGTCGGAGCGCTGCCCATACCCTCAGGAGGTCCGCCGGCTACTGGCAGTAAGTAGAATGTCTGCTGAACAGGCGGTACATCGTCCGGTTTGCCGCCAATCGTAACAAGTGAAACGGTTTGTGCCGAGCCACCCATTGACGGCGGTATGTCATCCGGTTTGCCGCCAACAGGAAGTATGTAAAATACCTGCTGAACCGGTGGGACATCATCGGGTTTGCCGCCAACTACCACCCCGGCAGTTTTGGATATCTGGCTGCCATCAATGATTGCACTGCTGGCACTTACCATTCTGCCGCCGCAAACTGGACACTGAAGAGCAGAACATGGAATACCAACCGGATGGGTCACTGTTGTGCCATCAAGAGGACATATACAAACCGTTGTTGAAGAACCCGCCGTTTGTTGTACTGGTGTTGTTGTAGGCGGTGTAGTTGAGGGCTGATTGCTTATTGCCCATAGATTGGCGGCTGTTGGTATCGCTGCTATTCTGCTGGGTGGGCTTGTCGGTGCTACTGTACTGCCTGCCGCTAAGGAAATAGGTCTCAACTGGGTTGGTATCTGTGTCGCTGGAAGCTGGGTTGTCATATCCGTGCCGGTAATTGAATCAGTTCCAGGCGATGCTGTCATAAGCTGAGAACCGCAAATGGGACATACCATATCAGCACAGGCAGTACTTGCCGGATGAGTTACTTCTGTGCCACATCTGGGGCAGACGCAGGTTTCCGGCCTGCTTGCACGGGCATCGCCCTGGGCAGTAAGTTCGAGGGGTTTGCCTTTAGGTGGAATAACCGAAGGCTGACCGGACAGACCATCACTTTCTTCATCATCAGCGGTATCATCCGTCTCTGTCCTAGGTGAGCCGCCTGTCGGAATTGTGGCTGTCGATGAATTGCCGTATCCGGCAAGGTTAGCTTCCTTTAATTCAGGCAATTTGCCTAACTGATAATTAGTTATCGCGGTTCGCACACTGCCTGTAACTGGTCCATAGATTTTAACTTTGGCAAGATAAAAGATATCAAATACCTGCGGACCTATTCCGCCTACTATTACGGCATCAATTTTTTGTTCTATCAGCATTTGCGCTAAGGGTATCCCCGCACCGCGAACCTGTAATGCATACGGATTAGTGATTACGGTCGGCTGATTTGTATTGAAATCATACAGAATAAAATATGGAGCAGATGCAAACCGGGAATAAACCTGACCGTTCAAGCCTGCCATGTCAGAAGGAATGATAATACGATGGGTTTCGGCCACTTTTTCATCAAAACTCATCATCACAACTTGTGGCGGTGAATCACCTTCGTCAGGAAACGTTACAAAGAATCTTTTATCGTCAGAAGATGAATAAACATCCATCAAAACACTCTCAACATCTTTGAGAGCCTGATAAAAAACCTGCAGGTTAGGCGTAGAAACCTGGTTGATACTTACAATAACATCTCCAACCTTAATGCCCTGCGAATCGGCAAGACTGCCCCGCACGACTGCAACAACAAGAACGCCTTGAACTTTCTCGGGTATTTTGAATGCAACCCTTGCATCATCTGTCAGCGGCGACACCGATATTCCCCAATGCGTGGACAATACCGGATTAACAGCAGTATCGGTGGTTCCTGCTACTTTTTTAATCTTTGTATCAGTTGTTGCAGCATCATCGTCCGGTTTGACGCCAAGTGTAACATAAACATTTTTCTTGCCGCCATTTACTTTATCTAAAACAAGCTTGACAGTATCTCCAGGTTTAAGTTTCCGAAGCCGGTCCTGTATCTGTAAGGTATCGACTACCTTGCTTCCATCAAGGGAAATAATAACGTCGCCTCTCTGCAAACCCACCTGATCTGCCGGTGAACCTGATGTTACATTGTTTACGAGGACCCCCTCGCTTGAGGTTAAACCAAGTGCACTACTGATAGTAGCGTCTAAATCCCGAATCTCAGCACCGAGCCAGGCGAGCTTTGCATCCAGCTTATTGTAGTTTATCTCAAGCCCACCGTCAGGGGTACCTTTAATCACATGGTCAAGCAGCGTCATAAAAAGGAAGCCAAAGGTTGCAAGAGCCAGAAGCCCTACCACTATGGCCCATCGCCTGATTACCCGCTTCTTATATTCCAGCACCTGTTCTTTTTCTCTGGGCGTCATGTCATCAGTTATTGTTTTTAACTTTTTCTTTTTATCCTTATTCTTTGCCCATATCATAGTTATATTTCCTTTAACTTTAACTGGGGTTCTGATACACGGGACACAATTACCACATCCCCGATCTTTTCGAATTTTTCCATTATGTTTTTCTTAATTCTCTCGATTATCTTTTTTACCTCTGAAACTTTTATCTGTGGATCAAACATTGCCTCAATGTCTATCCAGTTTTTTTGTCCGATCTGTCTGGAACGCAGCCTGCTTACATCTTTTATGGCGACTTCTTCCAGGACTATTTTTTTTACCTGGGCAAGCATTCCCTTGTCAAAAGACCGGTCAGTCATGCCTTTAATTCCTAAAACCAATGTTTCTATCCCATTTTTAGCAATCATAAAACCTACAATAACGGCAGCAATGGGGTCAAGAACCGGAAACCCAATCCTTGCACCAAAAACACCTGCTAATACTGCCAGCGACGACCACACATCGGCCCTGTTCTCCAAGGCATTTGCTATCATTGCAGGAGAATTCACCTTCTGGCCTACACAAAAGGAATGTCTGAACATTATATCATTAGCGACAACGGATATGACCGCCGCCCACACAGCCAAAATACTTGTATTGTATACATTTCCCTGAATAATCGAGGTAATCGACACTGCGGTAATAGCCACAGCCGCACAAACAAGCAACACCCCAAATATGGCTGATACGATAAATTCTACATTACCATGGCCCCATGGATGATCTTCGTCCGGCGGCGTCGAAGAGACCTTTAAGCTGATTATAAGCAATATCGATACGATAACGTCGCTTAGAGAATGAACAGCATCGGCGATTAGAGCCTGGCTTCTGCCGAATATGCCGCCCAACAGCTTTACGACCAGAAGGGCGAGATTGCCCCAAAAGTTTAGCCCTCCGACATGCTTGGCACACCAGTAACATCTTTTACAAACAACTGCCATAGTTTTAAATTCGTTATGTGATAAGTATGATAACTGTATTTACTTTAGTTCCGGCTTTGACGCACGGGATATGATCACCACGTCAGCTATCCCCTCGAATCGCTCCATTATGTCTTTTCTAAGACTTGCGATTGTAGTTCTTACTTCCGAGACTTTCACTTCAGGAGCGAAAATCGCTTCAAGATCGATCCAATTTTTCTGGCCGATTTGCCTGGCTCTTAATCGGCCTATATCTTTTATACTTTCCTTCTTTAAGACCAGTCTTTTCACGCTGGCAAGGGTCTCTTTGTCAAAAGACCGGTCGGATATGCCTTTGACCCCTTCAAGAAGCGTATCTAATCCGAATTTGGCAATCATAAAACCAACAACAATAGCAGCAACAGGATCTAAGAATATAAACCCCATCTTTGCACCGAAAACACCTATCAGAGCGGCAAGAGAAGTGTAAGCATCTGACCTTTTCTCCCGGGCGTTTGCTATCATCACGGGCGAATTTATTTGTTCGCCGACACAAATACCCTGTTTGCATAAAATTCCGTTGACAATAATAGATATCAAAGCCGCCCATACCGCCAGAATGCCCGGATCATCCATCCTTCCTGTGACGATAGTAAATATCGCGGATATGGAAATCATAATGGCCGCACAGATAAGCAATACACCTATTATGACCGAGGTGATATACTCAATATTGCCATGGCCCCAGTGATGATCCTCATCCGGTGGAACAGAAGATACCTTCAAGCTAACCAGTAACATAAGTGCCACAACAACATCACCTAGAGAATGCAAGGCATCGGCAATCAATGCCTGGCTTCTGCCGAATATTCCACCTAAAAGCTTTATGGCAAGCAGAAGAATATTGCCAAACAGATTCAAACCGCCAACATGCTTGACACACCAATTACATTGTTTACACACTATCGCCACAGATCAGACCTTTATATGGTGCTCCAAATTGAATTCCCCCATTCGTTCGCGGATAAGGTACTTTACAACAATTTACAATTCCGCTCGCGGGATTTTATTACCCTTCAAGGGTACATCACTTTCTATTTTGTTTACTCAGGCTGCCTTTATTTAGAATCAGCCTCAACTTCTAATTTCTTGCCAATGCCCTCGGACTCCACATTTGCTGGTGGTTTAGCTAACTGTGAATTTGCTTCAAACACCCATTCAGCCTCATTTTCCCAGCTATAGTACGGCTGTTTTTGGAAACGCAGAATCTTCCCGAAAATATTGCCGGGAAAAGTGGCCAGTTGGGTGTTATAAATGTTCATGACGTCACTGTACTCGAGCCTTTTGTCATAAATCTGGCTTTCCACTTTCGCAATTTGAACAACGAGCTCTTTGTACGGCTGGCTTGAGACTAATTGCGGGTAATTCTCCGCCACAGCCATAAGCCTTGTTAAGCCAGTCGGCGAAAATTCGTTTCCGGCAAATTGCTTTGCGCCCTCGATCAGTTTCTTCAAATCATTTGAGACGGTCATGGAATCTTTCCTTGTCTCTATCGCGGATGTGAATATGTCCTCTTCATGGGCTACGAACCCTTTCACCACGTCCGTCAGGCCGGTAACAATATTTTCTCTCATCTGAAGCCCGGCTTCTATCTGCGCTAACCGATTGTCTATCTGCTGTTTCATCATGGTAAATGTGTTGTAAAAGTATATATGAGCATATATACAAGCTACCGTCAGTACCGTTATGGTAATGGGCATGTAATAGTCAGCAATAAACCTGCCAAATAAATGCAGCCACCGCTTCTTCTGAAAATGCTCTGAACCTAAGACCACTCGCACCTTTTCCTGACGTTTTTCGCTGGCTGATTTTCTAAAGGGAATCGCCATAAAGAACCTTTCTAAATCTCTTCAAGCTCCATAGCCTTTTTGAAACATTCCATAGCTTCTTCACGCTTACCCATTGCCTCATAGGTGTAACCAAGTCGTTTGTGAACCTTGGAGTAGTTTGGTTCAATTTTTGTCGCCTTGATAAGGCTCTCTATCGCTTTTTCATAATTCTTGAGCTTGTCATAGGCAACACCGAGGTTATACATAATGTCGAACGACGTTTTATCCTTGCGGGCAAGAGAACTGAGATATTTAACTGCCGCCTCAGAATCATCGTTTTTTATGGCCAACAGTCCTAATCTATAGACAGCATCCGTATGGGATTTGTCCATCTCAGATGCCTTCTTATAAGCCTCCTGTGCCTCCTCATCCATACCTTCCCGCTCACAACAGATACCGAGGTTGTAATAAATATTCGCTTCTTCTTTACCCATGCCAATCAATTTGTTGTAGTGGTCAATGGCCTTTCCGTACTGACCACGCTCCATCAATGCAGCAGCTTTTTTGAAGACCAGCTCCTTTGCCTCAACAGCTTCAATATGTGTTAAATTACAGTAGCCATTAACAAGACCATCAAGGCACCCTCTGAGTTTGCCGAAAAAACTCTGCGTCCGAAGGGTCAGCGGCACCGCCTGATCCTTTTTGGGCTCTTTCGTTTCGCTCTTCTTTGTCATCTTTTATGCCTCCTCACTTTTCTCTTTGGCAGCCAAGTTTGCTTTCATTTTGCGAATACCGGCTAATACTGCCACTATTCCAAATAAAAGCACTGCCAGCGGCACGATAGTAACCAGTATATCTTTGAACATATACCAGTTGCCCATTATCCCCCACAGTCCAATCACGATTGCGATGATTCCTACAACAATGTGCAACATTTTTGCTCCTTTCTACTAAATTTTTCTTCATTTTTCTTAAATATCTACTCTGCCATCGCTTGTTTCAACAGCATAATTCCACGCTTTTATTCCGCCTATCACGTTATACACATCTTTAAACCCGGCATTTACAAGTATCTGGCATGCAACCTGGCTTGTTACGCCGGTAAAGCAATACACGATTATGTCCTTTGTTTTATCCAGACTGAATACGCGGTAGCCCAGTTCATTTAAAGGTATGTTTATCGCCCCGGGTATATGACCCTGGGCATAAGATGCGTTATCTCTGATATCGACGACTATAAAATTCTTATCGGATTTGTTGTCTATCCTGGTCTTCAATTCAACGACGGTAATATTGTAGAAACCGGCCTCATTGGGCAAGTTAAAAACAAAACTGTCAGCAGATTGGGCCACCCCTGCAGTCCTGGCGCATACTACCAATCTTCCAGCTATTAATAAGACAGCTAAAGCCAAAACAACTACTAAAATAAAAACTTTTTTCTTAGTCGTTATCATGCGATAATAACATTCACTTCTCTTGCGAAAGGAATTTTCTCCATTAACTGTACTTTGACGCGGCGGGCAATTCTATCGGCCTGCTCCATACTGAGCTCATCATCTACTCTTATCCACATATCAATATGCAGCAGTGTTCCAACGTACCTGGCCTTTACGTTTATAATCTCTTTTTCCTCGCTTACCTTTTGCGTGCATACCCTTATTCGCTCCAGGATTTTGGGTGATGGAACCTTGTCCATAATCCCGCTAAAGCCCACAAAAAGCATTCGAAGGCTGATAAAAAACACAACGATTGAAATGATTGCGACACCAATCCTCTCAAGATACGCACCACCGAGATAAGAAAGAATTAAAAATAACAGGACAAAAGACGAAATCCACGCACCGATGCGATTGTAACGCCCGGACATGGCCAACACTGTACTTGAGCAACTTTTGGTTTTCTCCGCAAGATATCGATAAAGAACCTCGTTGGTTATTACAGATATAATCGTGACCATTATCGCCAGGGTGTATAAACCATGCATTTGTAGTCCAGCCATGACCACCAGGCTGTAGTAAATCATATGAACAGAAATAACCAGACCAAGAAAGCCGATCACTGCCATACTTATAAACAGTACCTTGCCTAAGCCATACGGGTATCTCTCATCGTGAGGCTTTTTTTCTATAACCTGTGCTTGCCATGGAATCAAAAAAGCCACTGCCGCCATAAAGGAGAAAAGGCCGTCCATCAAAACCAGCCTGCTGCCGCCCAGTAAGGCTATTCCAAACTTCAGAATGGCAATCGCCAGATTAGCCAGCAGCCCTGCCAGAAATGGTTGAACTGAATCGTCAGGATTTGGATATAATTTAATTGTGCTCATTTGCAATTAATTCACTTTTTGTTATTTTTGGAGTTTTTTATAAAACCTACGAGGGACGCCGTGCCGTAACCGACAATAAAGCTCAAGGCCAAAAGAAAAACCGTTCTTATCTCAAAGCCGTTTGTGAAAGGCATATTTACCCGTGTTGTGTGCATATTGTCGCCAATAAACAGGAAAATAATCAATACAACAATTACAACTATTATCGTTCGCCACATATTTTTTACCTGATTGTTTCTTTGACAATTGGTTTTACCTTGTTAATAGGAATCGCAAATCCAACACCTGTGAATACGCCGGTAGGAGCGTAGATGGCTGTGTTTATGCCTATGACCTCGCCTTTTACGTTGATAAGCGGTCCGCCGGAATTGCCCCTGTTAATAGCCGCATCTGTCTGAATCATATCATCATAGGTTTGGCCGTCTATGACAAGGTTTCTTGAATCATCGCTTATAATCCCTGCCGTAACGGTTTGCTCTAACCCGAAAGGCGAGCCTACGGTCAGAACTATATCAGCCACTTTTATCATATCGGAGTCTCCGAGAATCACAGTAGGCATAGACGAGTCGAGTTCGATCTTCAAAATGGCAATATCATTTTCCAGGTCTTTGCGAATGATTACGGCTGGATAAACCACTCTTGCCGAACTGAAGGTTACAACCTTGATACTTGTGGCATTGGCTACTACATGAGCATTGGTCACGATATAACCCCTGTGGTCAACGATAATTCCTGACCCAAGAGATGCCTCTTCAACGAATTGTATGGACGGGTCATCGAAAGCAACTGAACTTGCCAAAGCCGGCCCGCCTCTTCTCTGTGTTACCTTGTCCGCAGTTATATTGACAACCGCAGGCCTGACAGACGCAAAGGCAGAGGCCAAATCATCATCCGCACATGTTAATACAAGATTATTACTTGCAACCGTACTCGGACGCTGACCCGGCATTGTAAGCGTATCAACTTCTACATTTGCTGCTGTGGTCTGCTCCTGTAAGAGCGGTTTCTTGCGCTGCAGCAGGTCCCACCTCAGGAGGGAGCTGCGCGTGCCATAGATTCCCAGATTGATAGTACCCCAGTACACTATGAGAAAGTTAACTACGACAAGTGCTACGAGCACCCACAAGATATTTTCCGAAAGCCATTTTTTGAAATTCATCTGCACACCTTTTTATCAGTCTTCATCTTCATAACGTTCCCCTGATTCCTCGAGCCGTTTGCATACCGGCTTTTCATAATCATCCTCTTCATTTGTATGTTCGGTAAGTATGACGTTATCGTTGTCAGTAAATGCCGAAAGTATTCTGTCCAGCAGACTTGTCTGTGTACTGGCAACCGCTGTGACGACACCGGATGAATCCAACGCCACATAACGTAATGTGCCCTGACTGTAAACATCCAGAAGTACTTTGTCGTCTTTGTCTGACGACAATGCACCGAAGAAGTCGCCCATATCTGCAATTGGCGTATTGTTAATCCCGGTAATCACATCGCCGGGCAGCAAACCAGCCTGATCCGCCAGGCCACCTGGTGTTACCGACAGAATCACAATCCCATCGATATTGGCCGGAATACGCAGCGAACTGCGCAAATCCGAATTGAGAACAGACAGCAATACACCCCAGTCAGAACCACTTGTATCTTTCGCGACATTCAGAACGGCGGATGAGTCGGCTAATGTGGCATAGACTGTATCTTTTTGCCTGTTTCTTATGTACACAATTTTCACATTGTCACCGGGATTTAGAGTGCTCATAATACTTCTGAAGCTGTTTACGTCCTCAACTGCAATGCTATTCAGGGATAGAATAACATCACTTCTTCGAAGTCCCGACTCTTGAGCTGGTGAGCCGTCAACAACGCTGTTTACAAGAACACCGCACGGATTCGACAGGCCAAACTGCTCAGCAATAACCGCATTCACAGACATAATCTCTACTCCGAGAAAAGCGGATGGCGAAACAGACTTCTCCTCCGTCGGGTCAGTCCGAACGTTCGCTTCATCCGCCTTGGGATTACCGACAGCACTACTCAAAAGACTGTGGTTACCTTTGGTTACGTACGAATATACTAAACAACCCATTAAAGCAGCCGTCATCCCGCCGATAACAAAAGCCAACCAGTAGTATCGCTTCGAACTTTTACCGACCTGTTTTTTATCAACCCTCAAGGCTTTTACCCCTATTCATTTTCGTTCTTGCCTTCAAGCTTGCCTTCCAGTTTATCGATTTTTTGGTCATGTTTTTTCAGTTTGCTTGCGATCCAGAATACTGCAACGATCAGCACTAAAAGTAATAATTGTCCGAGTGTCATACGATAACTCCTTTCTTTAAACTTTATTGAAATATAATAGATTCCTGCGTTCGCGGGAATGATAGACTTTGATCTTGATTCATTGTTTTATCATTTCCTTTTCATCCCCAGGAGGCTGAGGAACTGCACTATGGCAAGGGCCGTCGCAATTATGTAGGTAAGTGCTGCGGCATTGAGCACCTTTTTGACACCTTCAAGCTCCTTCTCGTCGGCTACATTGTTCTCTTTGATATATCGCATAGCTCTGGCTGAGGCTTCCAATTCTACAGGCAGAGTAACAAGGTAAAAAACGACTATGGCAAGGAATAAAAGCAACGCTATGTTTATAAAAAACGATGCCAGGGCGACCCTGGACAACACTATCCCTAAAAACAAAAGCGGCAATATGAAGTATCCTGCCTTTTCCACAATTGGGGCGATATTATTTCTGAACTTTGCCGGCGGATAGTTGTTGCCGTGCTGTATTGCGTGCGACGCTTCATGTGCGGCGATTCCTATCGCAGCAATAGAGGAGTTTCTCGCAACATGCCGGGAAAGCCTGACAACATTTTGGCGTGGGTCATAATGGTCACTGAGAGCACCCCCAACCTCTTCGATAACGACCTCGTTGAAACCAGCGGAATTGAGCATAGTCCTGGCAAGACGACTGCCTGTAATCCCTTTTTTAACAGGTTCCTTCGAATATCTTTCATATAGCCGATTAACCTTGATATGAGCGTATAAGCCGTAAACAACAAAAAAAACAACCGCAAAGCCGGATATAGTATAAAGTCCTGTCAGCATATCAATTTCACCTAACCTCTTTTTGTTTTTATATTAACTGTTCTTATATGCAATCCCTGTTCCCCATACAGGATTTGCCCATTCTATGCTGTCACACGCTACGCGACAGGCGCCGCATTCGAGACAGTTTTCATATCTTATATCAATTTCGTTTTTGGATTCACTCCAAATATAAACCTCTGCCGGGCATATATATGTGCATATTCTATTGAGACACTTTTTACACAACTGTTTATCGAGCCTGATATGTGATTCTTTGAGCGGCTTTCTGCGAACAGTAAAAAGCTTATCATTCAGACTAAGTTGGTTTTTTTCTGCCGTCGCCATATCAGATTCCGCCCTTCACCAATGCCATGACTGTCTTGGCAGCTTTAACTAAACTTACTCGGCCGCGTATCATACGAACAATATCTCGCTTAACGGCACTTTTGGGGACATCACTCACCTCAAAATATTTCGTTATCACCTCTTTTATAAGGTGTGGATAGTCGTTGAGCAGCTCTTTGTGCGTACGCAGTATGTCGATGAAATCCCTGCTGCTTTTCATATTTTGAAGGACAAAAGAATTCTTCAGTCGTCGTTCGTACTGCCGAAGTGCCTTGGTATCGTATCGCCTTTGGCCCCTGTTTTCCAATATTGTCTCAGCAGCCATCATCCCTGAAGCCATAGCCATGTTCACACCCTCGTGGCATATGCTGTTATTAACAAATCCAGCAGCATCGCCGACCAGCATAAGACCATCGGTATAAAAGCTCGGTAGATTTTTATAGCCGTCCATCGGAATCATGTGAGCTGAATATTCCAGCGTTTTGCCGCCCTTTATTAAAGGCCAAATACACGGATGACTCTTAAATCTGTCCAGCAGCTGGTTTGGCGAAGGAGGGTTTTTGCGTCCATATAACTCACTGATAATAACGCCGACACCTACCGACAACGAATTCATGTTAGTATAGATAAAACCATCACCTAACATACCAGGTGTGGCATCGGCAAAATACTCGTATGCCGCACCTTCTCTGGCTGTTAATCCGAATCTTTCGTCAATTACGTCTTTCCCCAGTTCTATCACTTCCTTAACAGAAATACATCGAGCACGCATCGATAACCTGTTGCGAAGCCCCGTCTTTTCCGAGAGCATGGAATTGGCCCCCTCAGCACAGACCACCACATCGGCTAACAAGACATTGTCCTGGTCATCGGCAGTACCGGCAGTTACACCGACAATTCTTTTGCCGTCCCATACAAAATCTGTTACCGCGGTGCCGCAGATAATTGTAGCTCCCTGTTCTTCTGCCTTTTTAGCAAACCATTTATCAAAAACAGAACGTCTGACGATAAATGAATGATTGTAGGGCGACTTTTTATGTTCTTCTGCGTCGATATTCAAAGAAACTTCTGAATTATTTATCAGCAATGCATAGCGCTTTTTGGCTATAAATCTTTCGACCGGTGCTTCGGTATAAAATTCAGGAATCAATTCGCACATCTGGTCGGCAAAAAATGTCCCACCAAACATATTTTTAGCACCGGGATACTGTCCCCTTTCGAGAATGACAACATCCACACCTGCTTTGGCAAGGACATACCCACAGGCAATTCCCGCCGGCCCCGCCCCAACAATAACCACTTCACACTTAGACATCGCTATCTTCCATCTGTTTGGTTCGAGAGCCTCTGCCTCCAAACACCTCTTTAATATCCGTGACTCTTTCCTTTACTTCCTGGACGCCGCGCCCAACACCGTATACGACACTATACAGAAAGCTTTTCTTGTCTTTGGCTCTTTTTTTACTTTCGCCATCTTCCGTCTCGTTTAGCTGCTCGATTTTGCTGTAAGAACTGAAAAACTCTTCAAAATAATCACAATTCAAACAATCACCTTTACAATGGACCACTTCTTTGCCAAATTCGCGTACCACCACGAAGCAGTAATTAATCCGGCTTTTATATAGCAGGCAGTCTTTACACTCTTTATTGCACTTGGCCTTTTGTGGATATTCCCAGCAATGGCACAATGATTCAGATATAAAGCCAGTCTTTTCTTCATGAAAAGTCTCATAAAAAGCGATTGCTTCGGATACCGGAATCCTGCAATGGCCTCCGACAGTTTTCATTGTTCTAATTTTGCCTCGGTTAACCCAATTGATAATAGTAAAACGAGAAACACCGCAGAGTTTTGCAAGTTCAGTCGTTGTCAGACAATCCTTCCGCAACTCGATCTTATTTTTAGTTATGGTTTCTTTTAGCACGGCAGAAATAATCCTCCTACAATAAAATTTATACGCAGATTACTTAACCGCCCAAAGCAAACTGATGTTCCAATTTGCTATCCGTTACAACAGGCTCGGCTTGCTCCCGGGGTTGTATCTTTTCTACTTCTCTGATTAAAGCCGGAACTACTTCAAGTGCATCCCCGACAATACAGTAGTCAGCCACATTGAAAATCAGCGCCTTTGGGTCTTTGTTAATAGCTACGATTGTTTCCGAAGACTGCATCCCAACAAGGTGCTGAATGGCACCGCTGATACCACAGGCAATATAAAGCTTTGGACGCACTGTCTTGCCCGTTTGTCCTATCTGACGAGCGTAAGGAACCCATCCTGCATCTACAACCGCACGGGAAGCTCCTGCTGCACCGTCCAGTACATCCGCCAATCGTTCAATAATTTTGAAGTTTTCGGCACATCCCAGACCTCGACCGCCAGCAACTATAACATCAGCTTCAGCTATATTAACTGCTTCGGCAACCCCTTTAACCACCGCAAGCAGTTGGGCTCTTTGAGTTAAGCAATAATCTTTATAATTATATCCGATGATTTTCCCGATACGCATCTGATCTCGCTGGGCAGGTTTGAAAACTTTCGGACGCACACTTGCCATCTGCGGACGGTGGTTCGGGCAAACTATAGTAGCCATCAGATTGCCGCCAAAGGCCGGCCTTGTCTGCAACAGATTTTTAGTTTTAGTGTCTATCTCAAGGCCTGTACAGTCCGCGGTTAATCCGGTCTCCAGTCGGCTGGCTACTCTCGGAGCTAATGAACGCCCGATAGCTGTCGCGCCAAGTAAAACAATGTTTGGCTTATGCTCTTTAATCAGTCCGGTTATTACTTCTGTAAAGGCCTCTTCGATAAACACCGCCAATTGCGGCGACTGAGCCAGATAAACCTTGTCGGCACCGAAACAGACCAAATCGCGAGCAACCTTTGCAACCGCCTCTCCTAACAAAATCGCACAAAGAGGTTCACCTAACTTGTCGGCTAATTTCCTGCCCTCACAGAGAAGCTCAAGCGTAACATTGGCGATTTGACCTTCTCTCTGCTCGGCAAATACCCAAACACCTCGATATCGAGTCTTGTCAATAATCGGTGTCTCTTCGCGAATCAACTCAATAGCTGCGAACTTTTTACAGGCATCTACACATGCTCCGCAAAGATTGCATTTAGCTATATCAATCCGGGCCAGCTTTTCTGTAATGGTAATGGCACCGAAAGGACACGCAGCAACACAAAGTTTGCAGCCCTTACAGTTCTCCTCAATAATACGTATACCCATCTTGTGCTCCTTCACAATATTTCTGCCTGATGGAGTTTAGACACCAAATCCGTTACCTGTTCGGCAGTCGAACCTTCCAGAATCTGACCTTGTCTGTTATGTTGAGAGGTAGTCATTTTGACAACTCTTGTGGGAGAGCCTTTCAACCCAATTTTGTTTTCGTCCGCACCGATATCCTGAGCAAACCAGACTTCAATCTCGGACCTTGCTGCATTTACTTTCCATTTCAATGAGGGAAACCGCGGCTCGTTAATCCCTTTGGAAACCGTAATCAGTGCCGGAAGTGAAAGCTTTATCCGTTCAATACCTTCTTCGGTCATACGCTCCACAGTCATATTGCCATCACCCACTTCACTTATCTTCATAACACAACAGACATGACCAACACCCAATTTTTCCGCCAGTGAAGGCCCAACGTGTGCGGTATCGCCATCGACGGCTTGTCTGCCGCAAAAAACCAAATCGAAGCGGCCTATCTTTTTCACCGCTTTGGCCAATGTATAAGAAGTAGCCAGTGTGTCGGAACCCGCAAAACCGATATCGCTAAGCAAAACAGCATTATCCGCTCCTAAGCTCAAAGCCTGCCGTAAAGTCTCAACTGCCTGAGGCGGCCCCATAGATAAAACTGTCACCATTCCGCCATATTGTTCCTTGAGACGCAGACCCTCTTCGAGAGCATATAAATCAAAAGGATTTATGACACTATCTACGCCTTCGCGAATAAGTGTATTGGTATCCCTGTTAATATTTACCTCAAGGGTGTCGGGAACCTGTTTAATACAAACAATTATATCCATCATCTACTCAAAATTCTCTAACGTTAAAAATTGTTATCTCACTTTCAAGGCGAAATTTAATTGCCAAAAGATGTTTATTAACAGCCCGCAACCATTCAAGATGAAGACCTATATCAACTGTCAGGGAAGCAGCATTTCCAAGTTTTGCCTGGATGTTTTCTGTCTGGCTACGTAGAAAATGTATGGCCTTGCGAGCCTTCATCAGTTCTGTCTCAAAGGCAAACTCCGGTGTGTTGGTAAATTGTAAATAACCCAATAAGTCGGATAACAACTCATTAAAAGCTTCGCAGATTCCTATTGACTTAACTAACTCAACACATAGCTGGTTTATCTGCGATGCTTTACCCTCCAGATTTAGCACCTGATAGGCAAGTGTCTTTTTTCTTTTCTCAAGTTGCTTCATTTTTGTTTAGCTTAGAAGCTCCTCTTTCCACCAAATACGCCATTGGTCAATCAGAAACTCGGGTGAACTCTTACCTATTGAAATAGTTTTACCGGTGACAGCTTGTAAGGCATCAAGGGTAGCTTTCCTCATTGATTCAGCAGAGTCGTTCAAACACTCAATCAAGGCCGAGATAACTCGACGAAGTCGGGAGTCGCCGATGGTCTTGAGTTGTCCGCCTAACCAGCCGATACATGTAACAGCTCTTCGCCGAACACTTACGTCTCCGTCAGATAACATCGCTAAAAGTTTCGGCAGACTCTTGATCCCAGCCAAGCGATATATCCCCCACACAGCAGCTAAACGTACAGAAGCAGTCTCGTCTGTCAAAGCACTTTCAACAGCACTTAGTCCTTCAGCCATTTCAAGTGTTAACAATGCCTTGATACATTCCTGACGTACCGCCGCTGACTTTTCATCGGCTATATGAGCAACAATGATCCGGGCTGACAGTTCATGAGAAATGCCGCCGATTGTTTTAGCTGCATCCACACGGATTGCTGTATCGGCGCTGGCAAAATCAGAAAGAGCTTTTGTAAAGATTATTCTTTCCGCCTCATTTTTAAAATCAGATGCCTGCACATCCTCGATTGTCACTTTCACTGGCTCTGTTAACTCAACCTCCGGCAGCAGCTCAGGTTCTATTTTTTCAACATCTATCTCAGTATCAGACTCAAGTATCGGTTCCGGCTCCGGTTCCGGCACTTCAATATTTTCAATGTCTGCATTTATGAGCTCGTCCTGAACAACATCAGATTCAATTAAAGGTTTGATTTCTTCCACAGTCGGTACAACAGCAGGTTCATCCTGATAATCTGTTTGTGGTAAAGTGATGTCTATACCTGATTCTTCTTCTGACTTAAGGTGAGCATCGCTGACATTAGATTCCAATGTAGCTATCTTTGACTCAATCAAATCGGCTCGTATTCCTGCATCGTCAGCCTTTTTGCGAGCCTGGTTAAGCTCAGAAATCAAAGATTTATTCTCTGCCTGCAGGTTCTGAAGTTGTTTTATAAGTTCAGTTTGGGAATATTCAGCCTGATTCTGTGTTTCGGCCAGTTCCTGTTGTGTCGCGGCAAGTTCTGATTCTAACTTAGCCGCTTGTTTGCTCACTTGTTCTTCTCGATAAGTTATCTCATTAACTTTATTCTGTGTTTTTTCCAAATCCGAAATCAGGGATTCTTTTTCAACCTTTATATCTTTGAGTTGCGATGCAATATCATTTTGATCTTTTTCAGCCTGATTTTGTGCTTCAGCCAATTCACTCTGCGTTGCGGCAAGGTCAGCTTCTAACTGGGCTGCCCGTGTTTTTAATTCCTCTTCTAAATTCAGCATCTTATTTTCCCCAGTTCGCTGGTTTTCCAGCTCAGACTTCAAAGAATTATTTTCCGATTGAAGGTTACTTATTTGAGACTTGAGGTCAGCCTGATCTTGGTTTGCTTTACTTTTAGTTTTTTCCAGATCAGAACTCAAGGATTTGTTTTCCACCTGTATAGCCTCGAGTTGCGATGCAAACTCAGATTGAGCCTGCTCAGCTTTCTTTCGCGTCTCTTCCAATTCACACTGAGTTGCAGCAAGCTCAGATTCCAACTCGGCTACCCGCTTACTTCGGCCAACTCCCACAGCAGTTGTCTTTGCAGGTTTGCTCTGTGTTTCTTCGAGTTGGCTTCTAATATCATCAAGCTCCGATTCCAGTGCTGCTGCTCGTGCCCTTACCGCACTTTCGCGGGATTTCGTCTCACTCAGTTCACTTCGCATTTGATCCATCTGGGATACTAATGAGTGATTCTCTGTTTTCAGTTTCTTGATCTGTGATTCGAGCTTTGATTGTGTTTTTTCCATGTTAGTCAACTTTCGTTGGACTGCGGCAAGGTCGGATTTGAGTATAGAAGTTTTGGTATTGTCCGACTTCTTTTCAGATTTGTGTTTGACCTTTTCGTCAGCTAAGCCAAGCATTTCTTTTCCCGCTGAGATACTTCCGGTTGCACGACTCGCGATTTTATTGCTAATACTTGCCACCTTGCCGGCAAGGGCACCTGCACGTTCGGATGCATTCCCAACAAACTCTAAATACTGTTTTTCATTATCCATCGTTAATACCTATAATTTACAATGAATCATACTGCGTTGCTCTGAGCAACAGCGAAATCCCCAAAATCAGTTGTTGTATCCGGAAAAAGTAATGACACGCCGACGAACGCTACAGTGGAACAGGCTATGCCGTACAAACCATCATACAAACCTAAAGATTCGAGTTTTTCCGGAAGAACAAGGGTATTGGTTAACAACAAAACTGTGGTTATTCCTCCGGCAAGCATGCCAGCCATAGCACCGGAGCAACTGCCCTTCTCCCAGAAATAAGCCCCAAGGGTCGGCACAAACAGCCCTGAAACCATAAAGGCATATGTATAGAGAGCGGCATGTAGAACCGAAGTGAACTGGGCGGCCATAACAACCGAAAGAGTGCCGATAATAAGAGTTATCAACATCGACAAACGAATCGATGCTTTAGTTGAAATTCTGCGAAAAAAATAGCGTTCTATAATATCAGTCGCGAAGTTGCCGGAAGACGCCATAAGGCAACTGTCCGCTGTTGACATTATCGCTGAAAAATATGCCACGATGACTATCCCAGTTACGCCTGCCGGCAGAACATCGCGAATAAGTATCGGCATTGCCATTTCCGGCTCGGCGCCAGGAGCGACAACACGGGCACACATACCAAGAAATGCACCGGCAAATGCAATAACCGGATACTCAAGAAAACCTGCAATATACCATGCGCGTTTGGCCTCATACTCATCTTTGCAAGCATACATTCGCTGGTATATCGTATTGCCGATCAGCCAGGCGGGAATAATCGTTAGCATCCAATTAATAAATGTTGCCGGCGAAATGTTTGAAAGAGAAAAATATTCCGGCGGCAGTTTCTGTCTGAGGGCATCCATGCCTCCGATTTTATACAACGCTACAGGGATCGTAATGAGCAGTCCGCCAAGCAGCAGTACCCATTGAACGGCATCGGTATAAATGACCGCCTTAAGGCCGCCGACAACCGTGTAAGTTATGGTAATAACCGCCATAAAAACCAATGCAAATGTTATTGGCTCAACTCCAAAAGGATTGTTCTGGATGATTGTCACGGAAGCCAACTTGGCACCGGCGAGCATTTGAACACCGGCAAAACCAAGATATGCAATGCCGGAAATTATCGCGGCGACTAAGGCTACTTCATCGTTATATCTGTACCGAAGGAAATCGGGGTAGGTCATGAATTTATATTTTGCATCAATTTTCTTGATTCGTGGAATAATAAATACGGCACTTAGCCATGCTCCGATCAGACCGGTAAACAAAAGCCAGCTTCCTGCAAGTCCCATCACAAAACCAAGGCCGCCCAAACCAATGGAAAAGCCCCCTCCGACATCCGTAGCAACAATTGAAAGCCCAACATAAGAAGACCCTATTGACCGGCTGCCGACGTAATAATCTTCGATATTCTTGTTACGAGTATAATGATAAAGACCAACTGTTAAAACACCTGCCATATACAAAGCGAATATTAAATAGTCAAATATGGTCATATCTACATGCGCCCATTCAGGCGAGACCGGCCGAATTGTTCTTTTCCTAAAATGATGTCTTTAAGGAACAGCTTAGATGAACCTTGGTTTATTAATCAATTCCTGTCTATCTTACCCTTGGGCTTGACGCTTGTCTTTTTTGCTCTGGTAACCGCCGGTTTAAGTTTCTCCGGTTTTTCTTCCAACTTGTCTTGCTTAGCTGCTGGTTTTTCCTTTTCCAACTCAGCAAGTTTCTTTTTTGTCTGGCTCTTTATGGATTCGGTTGCCTTGGTGGATGGCTTTGGTTTGGGTTCTAGCTTTTCTGTCATCATATTTTTGACACAATCGCTGATTTCCCTGCTGCGAACCACCACCTTTCCCGCCAAAGTGCCCGCAAATTTAGATACAGTCTCCACGGTTCCCAAAAGCTCTGATTTATGGTTGTCCATTCTCGGTGCCTTTCTTTTCCAGCCTGAGATTTTCTTTTAAACAATATCCACAATAGTCACCACGGCCAATAAACTGCAGGCCGGATTCTTCAAACTTTATAGATTCCTCGCTCTTCAAGCGGCAGCCGGTTTTGGTTGACCGGCTTTTTCGTAACCATTTTTGAAAGCCTCCTTTACTTCAGAGGCTACTTCACGGATTTTTACATACAGATCGTCCAGTGCATCCGGACACTTCCTGCGAACAACTTCTACACTTACAGCACCGACGAATACTCCGCCTATCAGAATTCCTAAACTCTTAAGCATGGCATTTCCTTTCCTTGTCAACACAAAATTGTTTTGCTTTATTTGGCTTTTGTTTTCTTACTTGTCATCCGATTTCGTAAAAGGCATTGAATTCCAAAATCGCTTTATGCCATCTTCGGCCTTTTCCACCAGTTCCGGCTTACTTGAACGAAGAAACTGCATTCCTGCTGCTCCTAAAAGTACACCCAATATAGCCAACCCTATTACTGCCATCACTAAATCCTTTCTCTGTTGATTTTTCTCTATTAAAAAAACCCAGTCGGCTATCCATTTGCATAACCAGCTGGGTTATATCTTTCTAACCTTTCCTGCCACACCCCGGGGAGTATTAAAAACTCCAGCAGTCCTTGCTGGTATTCTATCCATGCTCGATATTATGAGGCCAAGCCCAATTATGCTATAAGTTACAGAATTGGGTCGTTATCATATATCAATGGATAGCGCAACGATAATCACTGAGCCATTATTTTCTCGAAAGCCTTTTATTCGGCATAAAAACATCCTGTCTAATTGCATCGTCCTAGTTTTCGTTTTTCGACTCATTCGGTCTTATCCCGCACTCCGTCCCCGTCGGTTACAGTAATACCCTGCACCATTTTCGATCAAGCCTGACATCGTAATTCATTTTAGCTTGTCGAAAGGCAATAAACCACACATTTGGCGGTACCCGTTGTTGCAACCTTCCAACTCTGTCCAAATCAACAACATGCACAATTTAATTACACCAACAATACCTGTCAAACTATTTTTAGAAGATTCAACAAAAACATCAATCAACCTAAAGAAAATGCAACCTCGACAAAGGTACTGTTGACCCCTTAGATATTGTCAGGACATTACTTATGAGTCATTTGAAAGATTTTTTCATCTCACATATCTTCGGAGAAATAACTTGATACTTCGTCTTGTTTGACCTACTATTTCCACCATATCTACTTCTTTGGTTGATTTAGCAGGATTGAAAAAACAGAAAATGTATGTTGATTTGAACGAAAGATGTTTTAAATGGCAGTAAGAAATACAATTTATAGTGGAACCGGTCCGCGGAAAGAGTATTTGACTACGACCGAGCTTGCGAGGTTTTGCGGCGTCTCGCGTTTTACCATTCTTAGCTGGATCGACAAGGGCAAAATCAGTACGATCAGAACCGTAGGAGGCAAGCACAGAATCCCCATCTCCGAAGCCATATCTTTTCTGGAAACCCTGCAACGTAAGAGTTCTCCCAAAGAGAAGAAGGTCGCAACATCTGGCGCATTAGGACATTGCTGGGAATATCTGCAAAAAACAAACTGCGAGAGGGAGTGTAAGAACTGCCTGATATATGGAAGAGAAATAGATTACTGCTTCGTAGTTGTGCGACAATTCGGCAAAGGTGTCATTCGCTGCATGGGAGATTGTTTGAGTTGCGCCTATTTCGAGAAGTTTTTCGGTTCTCACGGCAACGCTGCCGCGATTGAAGCAACGCCAGATGGAAAATCTATGGGGGCAACTGTTGAAAAGAAAAATTTTCTCGATAATTTTATTCATGATGTCGCTCAGGGTAATGACAGGATAAAAAATCCTGCTGCTGGTCTAAGAGAAAATCCTTCTGCGATAGTCGTCCATAAGAGCAGTATGACGAAATCCTTGTCACACCTGCCAGAATACAAGGTCAATGAGCTATCTACCATAACAGAGATTATTCTTAAGGAACTGGATGACGTTCAGATGGTAATCCTGTTTGGCTCTTATGCCCGTGGTAAATGGGTTGAAGATGTCTGCAACGAGAAGGATCGCACATACGAATACAAATCCGACTTTGACATCCTGGTTGTCACTAAGTATGCCGAATCTGCCAATAACCCGGAACTGCAGAATAAAGTCGAGGGCAAGCTTAACCGTGCGGAAACAACCGTAAATCTCATCTTTCACGATATTCAGTATATTAACGCTCAGCTAAACAATGACCAATACTTCTTCTCCGATATAATAGAAGAAGGAATAATGCTTTATGACTCCGGAAGATTCCGATTTGCAAAAAAACGAAAAACTAACCTCAAGAAAAGAAAACAAATCGCCCAGCAAAATTTCGATGCGTGGAATGAAAAGGCAAAACATTTCTATGCTCATTTCCAATATGATTTAGAAAAAAAATGGTACAACGAAGCCCTCCTTGAACTTCACCAGTCTATAAAATGCTTTTATACAGCGATACTACTGGTATTTAGCGGTTATAACCCCCAAAGCTGTGACCTTGAAAAGCTTGGCAGGTACGTCGCAAGTTACGAACCTGTTTTTCTTACTGTTTTTCCGTGTACAACCGAGCGACAGGACAAAATCTTCAACCTCCTGAACAATGCTCAAGTTTATATTTATAGCGAAGACTCATATAATATCACAAAAGTCGACATGGCCCATCTTGAGCAATGTGTCCAAAAGCTTATGGAATTAACCCAGGAAATCTGCAAAAAGAAAATCGACTCATTCGCTTAACCTGCATATTTCATAGGGATATCTTCCTTTTTTCTTTCAATGAATCGCTTTCTATAAACCATAACAGTTGCGTTACCCGAATGTTCTATAATTTCATGATTCGAATGTGCACTAACTGCCATCGATACTATAGGCAACGCTCGCGGCACTAAAGGACCGGCCACAGCCTTCGTTGTACTAACAGCTTTTAGTCGCCACCCTTCTCTTGAGAACCCTTTATTGAGAGGTGATATTCCCGAGAAAACCCCATGAAAATTTCTTAAGCTTCTGCCTGCTGAAAGTTCGGTTTTCCCCGCAGATAATTTCTCCCAAACTCGACCATGATGAAACTCATATTCGTATCTATTTGCGGCCGAACCATTCCCGTGTGAATGCTCCCTAATTGAATCGGGAAGCTTTAAAGAATGTTTAACTCTCTTCATCAGAATTACCCCGAAGGGCATAGGGTGCATATATTATACCCACATAACTCCTTCTACAAAAGTGACATAAGGTCGTCGCGGATGAAAGTAATTGCCTGTTGAAGGAGGATTTCGTAATGTATCCGGACTATGAAACAGAAAATGTGGATTACACTCACCACTTGCCTGGCCTATTGCATCGATAAAGAACTCTACAAAGCCATTGACTATCTCCGAGAACAGGTCCGAGTCCTTGTGGAGCGTCAGGAAAAGCAGAATAAACGTATTCGACTGAACAACAGCCAGCGGATGAGGCTGGCGGCTAAGGCCAAACGGTTCAGCCGAAAGATGCTGGAGCAATGTACAGAGTTGTTCACGCCAGACACTATCATGCGGTGGTTTCGGGAACTCATTGCCCGGAAGTATGATGGGTCTCAGAACCGAACGTCACCTGGTCGACCACAAATAGGTCAGGAGATTGTCAATCTTGTGATACGATTCAAAGAAGAAAATCCCCGTTGGGGATGCCAGAAGATCACCGACCAGATCGTTTACCTGGGCGACAAGATCAGCAAATCCAGTGTAAAGAATATATTGATCGAAAACGGTTATGATCTTGAGCCAGACTTAACCGTCAGATCAACATGGCATGTATATATCAAGAGTCATTGGGACGTATTGGCCGCCTGTGACTTCTTTACCATTGAGCTTCTTGTGAGCCGCAAAATAGTCCGCTGTAAAGTGTTCTTTGTTATAGAGCTTGCTACCCGGAAGGTCTTTTTTGCTCCTATCAAGCTTCAGCCGGATGGGGCCTATATGAAGCAAGTGGCGAAGATTCTGACGGATTTTGAGGATGGTTTTCTCCATGGGAAACGGTATTTAATCCATGATCGAGATCCGCTGTATACCACAGAAGGATTCCATGAGATACTGAAGAATTCCGGGATAGAACCGGTGAAGTTTCCTGCCCGAAGCCCAGATTTGAATTGCTACACCGAACGCTTTGTCAAATCCGTAAAATCCGAGCGTTTGGATCATTTGATTCTGTCATCTGTGGAGCAGTTTGAATATGTGATTGCGCAGTATAGTGAATATTATCATCACGAACGGATTCATCAATCGCTGGACAGAATCATTGAGCCCAAACACACTATTGAAGAAACGGCGGAGATTGTCTGCATCGAACGTTTGGGTGGCCTGCTGAAGTCGTACCACAGATTAGCCGCTTGACCATCAGAGCAATGTGATGTCGTAGCCGAGAGAGTGCGTTCTTTTATCGAATTCCCAAGCCCACGCTCGTTCTCTCCAAGGACGAACCAATGTATGAATTAGCCAATTTTTTGCAGACGATGAATATGAGACAACAACTCTTCTTCATCGGCCATGCCTGTGAAATACCAACAGAGCATTTTATATGTTCGCAGGGTCGGCTTACGACCCATCCAAAGCGATATCAACATACACGCAATGATGACCGCATAGGTCTGTAATTCGATGCCGTTCTGATTGTAGCTTAGCAGGTAACGACAGCCTAAAATGTGTTTGTAGAAACGAAAGAAGATTTCAATCGTCCAGCGATATTGGAAGATCAACGCAATCACATCCGCTTCAATATCCAGCAAATCCGTTGCTATGACAATTGTCTCTAACTGTTCCGGACCACTGCGTCCTGTGTGCATACGTTTGACATGTGGCTGGCATTTCACCTCAACAACACGAACCGCTCCGGGGATTTCGTCGCTTTTGGCGTTAGAACCTAATCGAACAATACGATCTCGTACAACGCCGGCCGCTTCGGCGTCTGCGGTGACAGGACGTTCCTCTATGACCTGACAGACGTAATTGTCTCGTATCAGGCAAACAAAGGAACTGTTGTGATCCAGAATCTTTTGCAGAAGGCTGTATTTGGCATACCCTCGATCCAGAACATAGATCCGGCCGGCGTCCAGGGTCTCGGCCAGGACATCTTTCTCATTGCCATTGCCCTCTGTTATCGTGGCCTTGACAGGGACACCCTTGAGGATTTCAAAGTGGACATGGTTCTTGATGGCTTTATGCTTATCGTCGATCCACAGGGCCCAGGCAATCTTGGGTAAACCCTTCAAAAGGGTGCCGTCGGCTGCGGTGAGGATCCCGGGTAAATCTTTGAGTTTGTCGTGTTGAGCGACCGGCTCGAGTTGCTCACCGAGCTGTCCGATGATTTCCAGCATGCTTTGGCTGTCGAAGACCCTCGCTGCCTCTGACAGACTACCCAGGGATGCGCGGGGGACACCGAGCTTCTTTTGTACTTTCTTCAGCTCACTGGCCTGCTGCAGGGATCGCAGGGACGTACAGATGGGATTGAACATATGCAACAAGAGTAAGGAAATATATTGATCCATGTGCAGGATTCGGTTGCCGGCAAGATCTCTCTGACATCCAACGTCATGAAGAGACTCCAGGATTTTGGAAATGGTCTTGAAGTACTTAAAGCCTTGGAGTTCGCGTTCTTTAATTTTATGCCTTTTTTTGCTCATGAAAGGCATTTAAACACAAGCGCATACAGCGCGCCAGTTTAAAATAGGTAATATGTAAAAAAAGTTTTGGGTATTTCTACCCCCCATAAATCACACAGCAATCCTTGTGCCGAACAGGATTGGGTCATGCCGTAATCTTTCGAATTTCCTTATACTTTTTAGGTTCATCCAATTAATGCATAGCTCAACCTACGCATTAATCGGATGAACCAGAATTATCACTGAAGATGCTTGACATCGCATCGGCTTCGTTTGGGATGGATTAAATAGGGCATTCAACATAGATGATAGCGAAATCGTTAGGCTGCTTAGCGAATGTCACTCAGAGCCTGAATATCTGTCGGCTCTAAAATTATCCGGCTGTATCCCAACAGTGTCCCTGTCGCCTGGGCAAGATAAATCTGAGCAATTTCGTATTCGGTAAGAGCACGAATCCTGCTCAGTTGTGCATCCGCCAGACCCGTTGCGGAGTATAATACATCCGTACTCCTACTCCGACCAAGCTGAAACTGCGATTGTTCAACCTTATAGTCACGGTATGCGGCATCAACAGACTTTTCAGCGGCCAGAATACGTCGCCAGCTATTTCGCAATGCCCTGACCGTGTTATATACTTCCTGCTGGATCATCTGACGGAGCCTGGCGTAACTAGCCTGGTCCTGAAGCTGCTGAAGTTTCGCCCTCTCCACACGCATTTTGGCAGCCTGGTTACCCAGGGGAATACTTGCGGAAAGACCGATGGAATGGTAATCAGAATTTTTGTCCCCAAAATCTCCAAGGGCATGGCCAGCATCACCAGCCTGCGTTTGAGTGGTGTAACTGTAATTGAACTTAAGGTCGGGCAGCATTGCATTATGCGCTAATTCGACGTCCAGCTCATCTATAGCCAACTGCAATTCAAGCCGGACGGTCTCCATGCGATTTCCGAGCGCGATTCCGACAAGCTTTTCCTCGTCGATGTCCAGTCCCAGTGGATTTGGTTCGGTCTTCGGAGTGATCTTTATGTTCGCATTGAGCGGCATATCCTCCTGGTTCATAATGCGTTGCAAATCAAGCTGGCGGTTTTGAACCGTCGTCTCGGCGTTGATAAGCGCCTCAATCCGACTGGACAGGCCTGCCTCGGCGCGCACAATTTCGATCCTGGGAGATGAGCCCGAGGCCACTTTAAGACGAGCATGATTGAGTTGATCCTGGGCCAGCTTGTATTGCTCACGACGGATATCAAGTTCTCGGCAAGCCATATAGAGACGCCAGTAGGCGATGTCAGCAGCCGCCAGCAGATAAATAGTAGTCTGTTTGGTCTGGGCATCGACAGCGTGTTTTTGATAACCGGCGATGCGAATTGAATGGGTATTGATGCGAGTCCCCCCCCCCTTGAGCAGAGATTGGATGAAAGAGACACTAATCGCAGCATCGGCCATACTGTCGGAATCGTCGGAGTCAAACTCTCCGAAAGGCAAACCTACCGCGATCGAACCGCCGGTGTGCAGAGGGCTTTCTATACCCATATCATATTCATTGCTTGTGGATGATATCCCTTCTTTTGTCTCTGAGGTGCTATATACCGCAGAGCCATAGAAGGTCGTTTCGAACTTGGCGCGTTCAATGTCAACTGCTCGCTGTGCAATAGCAGGATCGATTAGATCGATCTTGAGATCCAGGTTGTTGGCCAGAGTAGCAGCGCGTACTTGTTCGAGCGTCAGCTCAATCACAGGGATCAACTCATTGGGCTCGCCGATCTGCTCGGTGACTTCTGCAGTGGCCTGTTCAACGGAAACCGGTGGCGAATCCGAAAGGTCCTTCGGTTGGACAGTATCAATCGTATCAAGTCCCATGGTCAAAGTCTCGACCTTTGGATTCTCTTTCAAAGTTGGAGCGGGACAACCCGCCAGCGCCAGCAAAGCTAAGGCGGATACAAGCCATTGACAAATGCAACACTTGTGTTCCTCAGGCTTTGTCATATGTTTACATAGTCTTCTTTTTTGCATTTCATGGTTCCTTATTCATATTTAAGTGCCTTCATTGGATCGATCTTTGCCGCCCGGCGGGCCGGGAAGTAGCCGGCCAGGAGGGAAACGCCGCCGAGCAGGGCCACGGTTGCTACGATGCTGACCGGATCGACCGGGCTGACGCCGTAGAGTAGGCTGGCCCCTACCCGCGCGACAGCCAAACCCAGCAGCAAGCCTACCAGTAGTGCGACCACCGTCAGCACCAGTCCGTCTCGCAGGATCATGGCCATGATGCTCCTGCGCGTAGCCCCCATGGCCATACGGATACCGATCTCCGACGTGCGCGAAGTGACCATATAGCCCTTGATGGCATAGATGCCCAGCGCCGCCAGAAACAAAGCCACCACCCCGGCCGTCAGTGCCAGACGAGCGTGGAATCTCGCATACCATACTCTGAAATCAGTATCGTGTATCTCTGCCAGAGTCGTCACCGACAGAACCGGGATACGCGGATCGACCCGGTGGATCTCCTCGACCATCTGCGACCGTAGAGTCTCGACCGCTTCACGATCTCTGACGTGCAGGTAGAAGTAAGAAGGTAAGTCATCCGGTCCGGCGGCGGGTACGTACATCTGGAAACTCGCTTCCCGGTCCTGTATGCCCGGCAGGCCGGTGACGACCCCGACCACCCGGTAGACATCGGGACACCAGTAGCCACCAAGTTCAGGCACGCCCCATTGGACCAGACAGCCGAGAGCACTGCCGTCGGGACGAAGCCTGTGCGCCAGGGTTTCATTGATGATCGCGACCTTCTCCGCGTCGGGGACACTGTCTCGCCGGTCGAAGAGGCGCCCCTGCAGCAGCGGGACCTCCAGCGCCGGCAAGTAGTCCCGGCCTATGGCGAGCATGTTGGCGTGTCGTGCGCGATGCTTCCAGGGCTCGCCTTCTTCCCCCGGCCGGTATTCGCGTATCGTTTGCTCCCCGCCACCCCCGTAGAACAGGTTGGGTGCTGTCCCCAGCGCCTCGACTGGCGGCAGGGACGCCAGATGATCAGCCAGGGTCTCGCATGCCTGCATGCTCCGGACCTTGTCATAGCCGGACGATTCCGGATCGATCCGAACGACCAGCGTGTCCTCCAGGTGGAACCGTGGGTCCGGCCGCGCTGTCTCCAGGGCACTGCGCAACAGCAGGGCAGCGACGAGGACCAGGACTACGGCCAGCGTGATCTGGCCCGCTACCGAAAGACCGCCTCGCTTGCGGTGGACGGACCCCAGCACGCCACTGGCGGATCCCTTCATCTCCTCGGCAAGATCACGCCGGGACAGCCTCAGAGCAGGTCTTAGACCGAACAGCAACGTAGCGATCAGGCAGAAACCCAGTGTGCCCATCAGAATGCGAATGTCCAGGCCAACTCGGATAGCTCTCATCACTTCCCAATTGGCGCCGGCGAACCATACATTGAGAATCCGCATCCCGCAGACCGCCAGCAGAACACCGAGAACTCCTCCCAGCAGCGCCAACAGCGCAGACTCGACGAGCAACTGCCGAATAATCCGCAGGCGGCCTCCGCCGACGGCCAATCGGATGGCGATCTCACGGTGGCGCGAGGCTCCCTGCACGATCAGCATGCTCGCCAAGTTCAAGCAGACGATCAGCAGGGTGACCACGGACCCGGCCATCAGGATCAGACTGTATTTGGTGAGATACGGAAGATTGATCGAATCAAGGAAGAGCCGGTCAGGCGGGCGAAGAGAAAAGGAAGCAACAGCCGGCCACTCTTCCGGATCCTCTGCTCGAAAACGCGGGATTAGGAATTGCAATTGTGTCTGGGCAACCGACATGCTCACGCCCGGCTTGAGTCGTCCGATGGCATGAAGCGCCCAAGGATAGCCCCAACCGGCCCCGGCGTTGGCGGGCCGAGTCTGTTCCCGCATCCGAATCGTTCCGATGCTGCCCATCGACACCCAGTTGCCCAGCGGCACCCAGAGGCCGGGCCCCAGGAGCGAGGTGCCGGTGAACCCCTGCGGCGCCACACCGACAACCTGACAAACAGCGCCGTTGACGTTCACATACTCGCCGACGAGCTTCGGATCGCCCCCCAGCCGCTGCCAGAGGGGATAGCTCAGCACCACGACCGGAGCGCTGCCTTGCTGGTCTTCGCCGGGCAGGAAGCCCCGCCCCAGGACGGGCGCGACTCCCAAAAAAGAGAAGTAGTTCGACGAAACGTACGTTGCCTTGCCGTGCCAGGCCGTCTGCTCACGAACCACAGTGACATCTCCTACCATACCGTCGCGACTCTGAGCCATGACATCGCTGAAGGCCGAGACGCTGTCACGGATGGTGATGTAAGTTGTATAATCAGACGCGGCGCGGACATCGCAGCACGCCAACTGCTCGTAGTTCTTCACATGTCTGGGCTGAAGAAACAGTAGCCAATCGGCGATGCTGGACATCAACGTATTGGCCCCGATGCCGATGGCCAGAGTAATCAGAGCGATGGCCGTAAATCCCGGTTTTTTGCGTAACTGGCGAAGTCCGTAACGCATGTCTTGCCATATAGTTCTCATTTCTAATTCCTTCTGTCTTCTGTGTTGTTTATTCTGTTTTTCTCACTCATATCTCAATGCATCCATCGGGTCGATCTTTGCCGCCCGGCGGGCGGGGATATAGCTGGCCAGCATCGAGGCGATTCCAAGCAATGCCACGGCCACGGCGATACTCAAAGGATCCACCGGGCTGACGCCGTAGAGCAGGCTACTAATCAGTCGCCCTATAGCGAAGGCCAGAAACAATCCAACGATCAATCCTATCACTGTCAGTACCATTCCCTCCCGGATGACCATGCCCATGATGTCACTTTGCGTTGCGCCAAGGGCCTTGCGAATGCCGATATCTCGAGTGCGCGAAGCCACCATGTAGCCCTTGACCGCATAAATCCCCAGCGACGCCAGGAACAGGGCCATCGCCCCGAAGATGGCTGCCAGCTTTGCACCTATTGTCGCCATCCAAACGAAAGGATTATCATAGTAACAGTCCGCCAGACTTTTCAGTAACAGGATTGGTAACTGAGGATCTATCTCTCGAATTAATATGCGAATGTTTTCCTGCAGATCGACTTCATTTTCAGGCAGGGTCTCTGCGGCGCGAATATGAATGAAGGTAGGCCGACTGTCGGCCGCCATCGGTAAGTAGATTTGGGGGGATGGGACTTCATCGTCAGTGGCAATTCGCAATGTTGGTACGATCCCTACCACACGAAATGGTGATGTCTCCATACCATATGTAATCAGACACCCGAGGGCGTTGCCGTTCGGCCGGAGTCGTCGAGCGATCTGTTCGTCGATGATCACGACCTTTTCCGCATCAGGGACGCTGTCGAGACGTTGCAGGGGCCGGCCTTGTAATAGAGGCATTCCCACTGCCTCGAAGTAATCGGCCCCTACTGTGTGTACATGGGGTGCGCCTTTAACGGGACGCGGAGACGCTCCACTTTCTCGGCTTTTGTCGTTTTCTATGCCCGGTACGTATTCGCGAACAACCCCGCCATAGCCGCCGCCCTCGGCAAAGGGGGATGAGGCCGACAGGCTGACAGTTCGTATTCCCGGAAGCGACCGCAATCGCTCAACCAGTGTTTCATAAACCTGCCTGCTTTGCGCCAGGTCATAACCTGCGGCGAACGTATCGAGCTTAACGAGCAGCTTGCCTTTAAAGCTGAAATCGGAACTAGGTCGAAGGGCTTTTAGCGCACCACGCGTAAAGAGTACCGCACCCATCACAAGCACAACAGCCAGCGAGATCTGACAAAACAAGGATAAACGGCCCCGTTTTCTTTTAAAGGGCCGGAGCATAACACTGCCCGATTCTTTCAGTTCACCAATGATATCTCGACGCGACAGCCCCAGAGCCGGCCTGAGGCCGAAGAGAATGGTGGCAATCAAGCAGAATCCCAGGGTAACTGCCAGTACAGGCATATTTATACCGACTCTTAATGCAGCACCGGCATCAAGAGGCCCTTGTACAGCTGCTATCCATGTATTTATAGCCCTCGTGCCCCAGAAGGCCAGCAAAAGGCCGAAGGCTCCTCCGAGCAGTGCGTACAGCATCGACTCAATTAGCAGCTGCCTTATGATTAGAATACGACTTCCACCGAGAGCTAAACGAACGGCGATCTCGCGATGGCGCCTGGTCCCCTGAACAATCATCATGCCCGCAAGGTTAAGACACGCGATAAGCAGGACGGCAACAGAAACCCCTATAAGTATCAGACTGAAAGCGGCCATTGCAGCCCCCTCACGGTCGTCATTGATTATGGCGAACCTGGGCGGACGGTGAAGGTAAAGCGAGCAATTCCCCTTCCATTGTCTCAGATATTGCTCCTTGAGCCGGGGGGTAAGTGCCTGCAACTGTGCCTGGGCCGCCGACATGCTCAGACCCGGCTTGAGTCGTCCCACGGGTATGACACCGGGATAACCCCAGTCACTCGCTTCTTTGCCGGGCCTGTTTATACCCCGGGACAGGCGAACCACGCGCAGATAGCTCCCCAGAGGCAGCCAAAGGTCCGGGCCGAGGTGCGTGACTCCGGTGAATCCCTCCGGCGCTACCCCAACGACCTCGCAGGATACGCCGTTGACGCGGAGATGTTGACCCACCATCTCCGGATCACCGCCCAGTCGCTGCCAGGCACGGAAACTCAGGATCGCAACAGATGGTGCGTTCTGACGCTCCTCCTCAGGCAGAAAACCCCGTCCGAATTCGGGTGTAACGCCCAGGAAGGAAAAGTAGTTGGCCGAAACAAACATCCCGCAGACTTGCCTGGCTTTCTGCCCATGCGCCAAAGTGACATATCCCAAACCATCGTCCTGGACCATCAGATCGCTGAATACCTGACTGTCGTTACGAATCATCTGATAAGCGGAATAGGGTGTTATTCCGAGCCCGAAGTTGCGAATCTTGCAGCATACCAGCTTCTCGGGCTCCTTGACCTGTACCGGCCGAAAGACCAGTGCATTGACAACGCTGAACATGATCGTGTTGGCCCCGATGCCGATAGCAAGGGTAATCAGGGCAATCGCCGTGAATCCCGGTTTCTTCCTCAACATTCGGAGACCATAACGTATGTCATGCCATATCGTCTTCATTTGTTGTTCCTTTTGAATTCTGTCTCCTGTATTCTGTATTCTCGCTCAATCACTCACAGCATAGTGCTTTCATCGGATCGATCTTAGCCGCCCGGCGGGCGGGGAGATAGCAGGCCAACAGGGCGACCGCTGAGAGCAGCAAGGTCACACACACGAACGTAGCCGGATCCGTCGGCCTGACCTCAAACAGCAAACTCCGAAGCACTCGCGTCAGTACCAGAGCACCGGCGAGGCCGATGCCGACACCGACCAGCACCACGCGCATCCCCTGCCCCATCACGAATCTCATAACATTGCCGGGCTGTGCGCCCAGGGCCATGCGCATTCCGATCTCCCGGGTCCGCTGCGTGACCGCATAGGACATCACGCCGTAGATGCCCACGACGGCGAGCAGCAACGCGACGGCCGCAAAGCTGCCCAGCAAAGCCGTGTTCAGTCGCCGCGAGGTCGTGGTGTTCGTCAGCCGTTGCTCCATCGTCATCAGGTTGTAGAGCGGCTGGTTCGGCTGGACCTCCGCCAGCACCGACCGCACAGCAGATGCGAGACGGACCGGCTCTCCGGTGGTGCGAATGGCGAAGCTCATCGCGCCTCCTATGTCTTCCAGGTCAGGGCTATACACCACCGGCATAACGTCTCCCGCTAACCCGCTCTGCCGCACATCGCTGACGACCCCCACCACTGTCTGCCAGCTCGCCTCTGCCGGACCTGGCTTCAGGCGGATTCGTTTGCCGACCGCGCTTTCGCCGGGGAAGAAATGTCTCTCAAATGTCTCGTTGACGATTACCGATCCCGCCGGAGGACGCGCATCCTGCGAAGTGAACGCCCGTCCGTTCTTCACTGAAATACCCATCGCGTTGAAGTAATCGCGGATGACGGTCGGCCTGGAAATCGGCGTCACCTCGCCCCGCTTCACGTTGCTGAAGTCGATTGGTGGCCGGCCCTCGATTTCCGCCACGCCTATGCGCGCAAGATCAGTAAGCGGCAGGGAATCCGTGGCGGCCGCGGCCTGCACACCGGGGAGTACCTTCAACCGGTCGACGAATTGCTCGACGAAGTTCACTTTCTGAGGTGAGGATTTCTCCTCCGTCAGATTTACTTGGAACGTCAACACGCCATCGGTCCGGAAGCCGGGATTGACCTCCATCAGCCGCGAAAAACTCTTGATCAACTCCCCGGCGCCGATGAGCAGCACCAGTGCCAGCGCCACTTCCGAAACGACCAGAAGATGTCGGAGCCATTTGCGATGTCCGCCAGTGTCGCCGCGGCCCTCCTCTTTGAGCGCGGAGTTGACGTCTGTGCGCCAGGCTTGAACCGTAGGCGCGAGTCCGAACGCCAATCCGGTGATCACCGACACGCCGAGCGTGAACGCCAGCACCCACGCATCGATGCCAATCCTGTGCATCGACGGCAAGCTCGCGCCGCTCCATTGCCTAAGCGCCCGGACGCCACAGAACGCCATCATTAAACCCAAACCGCCACCGGCCAGGGAAAGCAACAAGCTTTCCGTGAGCAACTGGCGCGCAACCCGCAGCCGTCTGGCTCCGAGCGCGGTGCGTACGGCCATTTCTCGCTGCCGCGCCGCCGCCTTTGCGAGCAGGAGATTGGCGACGTTCGCGCAGGCGATGAGCAGGACAAACGCGACCGCGCCCAGCAACACGAGCAACGCTCCCTTCACCTCGCCGCCGACCAGCTCGTGCAGGCCGATCAACGTCAAGACACTATCGCCGCGGCCGCCGTCTGTTCCCATCGCACGCGGTCCGCCGACGGGTTTCGCTCCGCCGGATCGGGCCGACTGAACCCGCTGGGTAATCGTCTGCAACTCGGTTTGCGCCTGCTCAAGTGTCACGCCGGGTTTCAATCGAGCGATAGCTTTCAGAAGTATCATGCCTTCACCATAGCTCGCCAAGGCTGCACCCGTTTCACCAAGCGCCAGCGGAATCCAAAGTTGAAACTGTTCGGGATATTGAAAGCGCGCAGGAAGAATGCCCACGACGGTGTAGCTTTGTTCGTTCAACATGATCGTCCGGCCCAGCACGTCCGCGTCGCCGCCAAACCGGCTCTGCCAGAAGCCGTGTCCGAGAATGGCCGCCTTTGGGCCGTTGGGCGTGTCCTCTTCCCGGGTGAAGTTGCGTCCCCACGCCGGCTGGACGCCGAGCAGTGGAAAGAAATCCGCCGTTACTGCGCCGGCCACGACTTGTTCCGCCGATCCGGGCCCTGTGAGGGTCATGTCGCCGCCACTATATGCGGCGATGCGCGCCAGCGATTGGCTCTGGGCTTTGGCCTCAACGAACGTGGAACTGCCAATGACGGTGCTGGGGCTGCCCGACCAGTCTGCGCGCAACTGCACCAGTTGGTCGGGTTTGGGATAGGGCAGCGGCTTGATCAGTACAGCGTTGACAACGCTGAAGATCGCCGTATTCGCGCCGATACCGAGAGCGAGCGTAAGCACCACCACAGCGGTTAAGCCGAGATTCTTCCGCAGCATTCGGATGCCGTATCGGATGTCTTGCCATAAAGCCATCATAGATTCTCCTTCTTGACCGATTGTTCGATTACGACCTCGCCGTCCTGCCAGCCGTCTTTGAGTTTGATTATGCGATTGCCGTAGGCGGCATAACCTTCATTGTGCGTCACCTGGATTATCGTGGTGCCCTCGCGATTGAGCTTCTTGAGCAGGGCCATTACGTCCTTGCCCTGACTCGAATGCAGATTGCCTGTAGGCTCGTCCGCAAGGATCAGCTTGGGGCTGGCTACTACGGCCCGCGCTACACCCACAAGCTGCTGCTGGCCGCCGGAGAGCTGGCTGGGGAAAAGGTCTTTCTTGCCCACAATGCTGAAACGATCCAGTGTATCGCAGACGATGCTCGCTCGCTCGGAGCCCTTGACATTGCGATAGGACAGCGGGGCCTCCAGATTCTCGTATACAGTAAGACTATCCAGCAGATTGAAGTTCTGAAAGACAAAGCCGATATATTGCCGGTTCAGAGCTAGGCGGTTCTTTGGCTTGAGTTCGTGCACAGGATTCTCATCAAGATAATACTCGCCCTCCCACTCACCGTCCAACATGCCGATGATGTTCAGCAACGTTGTTTTACCTGCCCCGGATGGGCCCATGATGGTGACGAATTCTCCTTTTTCGATGGTCAGGTTGATCTGTTGCAGCACATAGACAAATCCTGCACGTGTGTTGTAACGTTTTTGAATGTGGTTAAGTTTAATCATAATTTTGCTTCCGTATTCTGTTTTCTGTATTCGTTTTCAATTACTCATAACGCAGCGCCACCATCGGATCGATTTTGGCGGCCCGCCGGGCCGGGATATAGCAGGCCGCGAGCATGACTAATGATACAAGGAGCACGACACAGAAGTAAGTCAATGGGTCCCACATGTGCACGCCGTAAAGGGCGTACTCGTCAACAAAACGGATATCCGGCACTAAGCGGGTCAAGATATAACAAGGGATACAACTCAATCCCAGGCCAAGCCCTAATCCAATACCCGTCAGGATGGCTCCTTTGCGCAACACTAATCTCAGTACGTCCTTCCATTGGGCCCCCAACGCCATGCGTACACCAATCTCCCGAGTCCGTCGACTGACCTCGAAAGCCATGACACCGGCAATCCCGGTCGCCACAAACAAGAGCCCCACTGCTCCAATCACACTCAAGAGCGCGGTGATGACACGTTGTCCTGTGTGCAACTCATTGGCACGCTCGGCAAGGGTACCTATCTTGTAAGTTGCCGGCGTCAAACCCGCAGACTCCAATTCCCCCTGTAATAAGGACACCAGTGACTGATGATTGCCCTGGGTACGGATGAGCAGACCCCATTTGTCGGCCGACAGCGATGGCTTACTATTTTTATCCAATTGCTGTGCGATCGGCCAGAACGATAACGGCTCAGGCTTTGCTCGAATGTTACTGAACTTGACCGCCTTGACAATGCCAATCACCTCCCGCGGCCCCCCCCCGACATTAACGTGCTTGCCGATCGGATTCTGGCCCGGCCAGAAACGCTGCGCCATTAATTCATTGATAATCATAACCCTGGACGTCCCTGAACCGTCCTGTGGTGTGAAGTCCCGTCCCCGTAACAAAGGAACACCCAGCGTCCGAAAGTACCCCGGGCCAACCGTCCTGTAATCCCAGGGGATATAGTTCTGGTCCGCAGGCTTCTGGTAACCTTCAATATGTCCGGCACCCGTTCTAGTCCGTCCAGTTGCCGTTAACGGCACACTCGATGTTAGACTGACGGTCTGCACTCCGGGAAGGGAAGTCACTCGTTCCTGCAAATGTGTAAACAGTTCTCTAAAGTCGATGTTTACGGGCAATTCGTCTTTGACGTCGAAGGATACGGCTAACACTCTTTTAGGATCGTAACCCGGATCAGCAACTCGAAGCGCGCGGAGACTCAGAAAGCACAATACACCAAATGACAATACAATCACAGAAACAGCCACCTGGATGACGACCAGAATGTTGCGCAAGCTAAAGCGCCGGGCGAAGAAAGTGACCGTTCCGGCGCCCTCCTTCAAAACGGTCATCACGTTGGGACGCGACACCTGAAAGGCCGGTACCAGGCCAAAAAGAAACACGGAGCCCAAGGATCCCAGCAATGTCAGACAAAGAACGCGTCCATCCACACCTACAGGTAAACCGATCTGTTGGATGAAAGGAAGGGCCGACCGAAGTGTGAGCGTCAACCAATGGGCTAAAAGAGCGCCGCATACACCACTCAATAGCGCTAAAAGCGAGCTTTCTACCAGCAACTGTCGTATGATGTCACGTCGATTAGCCCCCATGGCCCGGCGAATGGCGATCTCTCGCTGGCGCATCATCCCTCGAGCAAGTAATATATTCGCCACATTGGCACAGGCAACCAGTAGGACCAGCATCGTGGGTGTCTGAAACAAAACGACGACCAGCCAATAATAATTTTCGTGGGCAACAGGATTTGTGCCCCGGCTTCCATCCTTGACCATAAAATTCGTATAGGCGGTTCTGTAAGAATCCACTTGATTGATCTGCTCTGTCAGAACAAGGAGTTTGGCCTCGGCCTGGGCGCGACTCACTCCCGGTTTAAGACGCCCGAGACAAAAGAATGAAAAATTACCTGGATTGTCCCAATGGAAATTGTCCATCTGCCCTTGCGCACCAAGGGTGATATACACTCCTGGATTCATCATCGCCACGGTTCCGGTGAACTCGGGGGGCGTCACACCAACGACCATGAAGATATGGTTACTGATAGAAATAGTTTTACCCAGGGCCGCCGGATCGCCGTGGAATAAACGACGCCAAAGCCTGTGACTGATCACGGCAGCAGAATGCGCGCCGTGTCCGGTTTCCTGCTCCGGAAGAAAGAAACGCCCAATCACAGGTTTAATCCCGAGAACGGAAAAATAGTTACTGGAGACAGCCAACGATGCAACGTGCTCGACCGAATCACCCACCCGCACACCGGATGACAGCTTGCCAGATGTATAAGCTATCAGTCCGGAAAACACTTCAGACTGATCACGATAACTCACGTAGAGTGGATAAGTGAATTTATTATCCTTACCCACACCGGAATGATTACCATGTTGATATTGAAATTGATATTCCAGCTTGACCAGTTCTCGCGGTTTCTCCACAGAAAGCGGCCGAAGTATGACACGATCCAGAAAACTAAAGATGGTTGTGTTGGCTCCAATGCCCAAAGCGAGTGTCAGGACTATCACAATCGTGAATCCGGGTTTCTTAACCAGTATCCGAACGCCATATCGCATGTCATGCCATATCGTCGTCATCATTAATTCCTTAAATATCTTATTTCTTCCATTCTGTATTCTTTCGGAACTACTCGTATCTCAGCGCCTCCATCGGATCAATCTTCGCCGCCCGGCGAGCTGGAATCCATGCTGTCAGAACTGCAACCGCAAACAACAAAATAATAGCAATGATAAGAGTGACCGGATCGTACGGTTCGATTCCGAAAAGATAGCTACGGACAATTCGTACGGTGGCAAGAACAGCAGGAACGCCAACCATTACTCCGGCGGTCACCAACAGCATGGCGCTGCGAAGGATCGGCCATGCAACGGCCCGCGGTGTTGCTCCGAGTGCCATCCGAATGCCGATTTCGCCGGTACGACGCGTCACATTGTGGGCCAACAATCCGTAAAGACCGATACAGGATTGCAGAACCGCCAAGAACGCCAGAGACGAGGCAAGCCAGGCAAAAGATCGCTCTTGAATAATATTCTCATCGATTTTGGTCTTTAGTGTTTGTATTCCAGACAAGGCCGCGCCAAGATCGATCCTGGCCAAGGTCTGGCGCACGGCCGGGATCAGATGTTGCGGATTCCCTGCTGTACGCACGGCATAACTTGCTCCCTGGCCGGAGGGAAAGAAAACAATAGGTTCGCAGGCCGTCTTGAGGTCGTAGTACTTGGTGTCTCCGCAAACTCCCACAATCGTATAATCCTTTTGATTAATTCTCAGGATTTTACCAATCGGACTTTCATCGTGGAAAGCGGATTCGACCAGAGACCGATTCACGATAATCGCTCTCTGTGACTCTTGCGTATCGACCGTCTGAAAGTCACGCCCGGCCAACAACGGTATACCCATGGTTTGCAAAAACGTTTCACTGACATCCAATTTTAGAATATTTAGATTTCCGGAAGGTCTTCCAGGCAAAGGTATTGTCGTGCTGCTCCTACCGCCATCCAACAAGGTAAGATTAGAATACGTTACGGCCTTCACGCCGGGCAAGGTGCTAATAGCTGCGATAAATTCTGCCTGGCGTTCGCCCGTTTCCGCACGGAACATCAACAGATTTTCGATGTTGAAACCGGTCTCGATACGCCGGATATTGATTAACGTCCTGGTGAACAAACAGGCGCCCACCAGCAATAGTAGTGAAAGCCCCACCTGGGTAGAGATTAGCATTCTGCTTAAACGCAAGCGTGGTTCCCCAAGTATCGTTCTGTTCTTGAAATGGATCACTGGATTTGTACGCACAACGCGCAGGGCAGGTAAAAGGCCGAATAAAACCGTGGCGACCACCAGGACTGCCAATATAAATCCACACACATAGAGATCGCTCTGTAAGTTGATGACAGTATCCGAAGACCAAAGAACACGGGCCAGAACTGGTTTTATCCAGGAGGCCAGCAGAAATCCGCAACCTGCACCGAACACTGACAGCACTATACTCTCTGTAAGCAACTGTTGTATCAACCGACTGCGTCGGGCGCCTAAGGCCGCACGCACGGCAAATTCATGATGGCGCATCGCACCCCGAGCCAGAAGGAGTCCCGCCAGATTAACACAGGTCACCAGCAGGACAATCCCCACTAATCCGAATAGAAGGTAGAGGGGCTTAGCCATCATAAGTCTGCGCGGTGCTAAAGCACCAATCAGGCCGCCGCTGCCGTCGGTCAGGACAATGCGAAGGTTCTTCTCAGACGCGTTGGCAACTGTTTCACTGGTCGTTTGCACAAACACCCCCCCAAGCAAGCGACTGACCTGAAACTCATCGACTGACGGTTTCAAACGGGCCATCACTTCAACCCACCAGTGGTCAGTAGATTCCAGCGCGCAGATACCCTCTATTTGAGGTTGCAATGCCAAGGGGACGTAAATATCGCACCTTCGGCCCTTTTCCACTCCGAGAAAACCTTTGTCAAGCACGCCGATCACCGTGGCATTGGTCTGTTTCAAAACAATTGTTTGGCCGATGACATTCGGATCCCCGCCGAAATACTTTTGCCAGGCGTGGAAGGAAATGACGGCAACCGGTGTGACTCCAGGTCGGTCATGTTCCGGCATAATTGTGTGGCCTAATAAAGGTTTCAGGCCCAATCCCTGGAAGAAATTGCCCGAGACTATCATGCCATCCATGGTATAAGACTGGCCGCGAATCCGGACTGTAGGAACTCCAAACGGATTGAATCCCAAATATGCAAAGACCTCCGCCAAACTCGCACCGCGGTCACGAAATTCGCAAAAAGCCGGGTAGGTGAAGGTATTAGATATCTGTTCTCCGTTGGATGCACCTGTGACACGCCCATGAATATGTCCGGGGCAGAAATCTCCAATCCAATTAATTCCGCGTAATTCATCTGGATTCCGTACAGGTAAGGGACGCAATAACACTGAGTTCAATAGACAAAAGACCGCTGTATTTGCCCCTATACCGATGGCCAGTGTTAGAACAGCCACCATCATAAAGCTAGGATTTTTTCCCAGTTGTCGTAAAGCATATTTGATGTCATTGATTAGGGTTGTCATCTTATAACTCCAATTTTTAGTTCGTAGTTCATAGTTCTAAGCAATTCCAATGAACAACGAATAACCAACAACTAATAAATCGCTACACGTTTCACTCATACCTCAACGCCTCCATCGGATCGATCCTTGCTGCTCGCCGTGCTGGCAGATAACAGGCCAACAGGGCCGCTCCGGTTAAGATGCCAGTGACCACAAGGAATGTGATCGGGTCCCGCGCGGTAACACCAAAGAGAAAGCTATCGACCAGCCTACTCAACACTAAGGTGCCTAAAAGTCCCAGACCAATACCCAAGAGTGTCAGTTTTATTCCATGGGTGAGGACGAGTCGCAGGACATCACCAACGTGGGCCCCGAGAGCCATGCGGATGCCGATTTCATGCGTCCGTTGGGACATTGAATAGGCCATCACACCATAAATACCCAGGCTGGAAAGCACCAGGGCTGTGACTGCGAATAGGCCCAAGACGGTCGTGATGAGACGTCGCATATAGGATTGCTTGCCTACAATCCTCTGCAAGGTGCGGATGTTGCTGGTGGATACCTCGGAGTCAACAACAGCAAGAGCCTGTTTAATCCCACCTACCAGACGCATGGGATCACCGTCGCTACGTACGATGAGTGTAATGCTGTCCCAGAAGGTCTGAACGGACTGATAAGCGCTAAAATACAGGTATTCCCCTGCGTCCTGATCGACACCGTCGTTTTTGGTGTGAGCCACCATGCCGACTACCTGATACCAAGGATCATTAGGGTCAGGTCGCGAATTGCGTTGCAGACGTTTTCCAATGGGACTTTCATCGGGCCACCATTTGCGTGCCAGTTTCTCGTCCACGATAGCCACCCGGACCGCGTCTCGATGATCATGCTCTGTGAAAAAACGCCCCTCCAAAAGTGGAATCCCCATAGACTGGAAAAATCCTGGCGTGACATTACCTATGTTGGCCCCACTGCTCTTACCGGGCTCTGGTATAGGGCTGCCTTCAACATAGTAAGTCTGGCCCCAATGCCCCAGGATGTTCGAGGCCGCGCCCACGTGCTCAACACCGGTGATGGGCTGGACCTGTCGTACGAGTTCTCGATAAAAGTCCTGTTTCTGTTGAGGTTCTTGACCGATTCTTTTGGGCAAGTCAAGACTCATGACCAGGGTACTCTCAGTATTGAAACCGGGATCACTCCCTATATAATGAATAAAACTGCGGAGCAATAAGCCGGCCCCGACCAGTAAAATCAGGGCCAGGCCCATCTCGGAGACCACCAGGGCATCGCGCAATCGATTGCTGCGCGGCCCGGTAGTCACACGGCGCATGCCGCTTAAGCTCACACGGGATGACCGCAGCGCCGGCAATAAACCGAAGATCAAAGCGGTGCCCATAGTGGCGCCCAGTATAAATAGAACCATAGTTGCATCGACAAATTTGCCGCCTGGAGGATCCGACAATAAGCCCTTGACAAGATTCATACCCCAGCAGGCCAATATGAGCCCTCCTATGCCCCCCAATCCGGCCAACAACAGACTCTCGCAGAATAACTGACGAAAGAGCTGATAGCGATCCGCCCCCAAGGCACTACGTACCGCGAATTCCTGAGCCCGTGCACCTGTACGAGCCAGCAGCAGGTTGGCGATATTTACGCATACAATCAAGAGGACACAGGCAACCGCACCCATCAACAGCAACATCACAGGCTTAACGTTCTGGACGAGACGATGATGGAATGATCCCACGAAGATGCCCTTGTCTTTATTGGCAGGATAGGCTTGCTCCAATTGCCGTGCCACCAGATCCATTTCGGCCTGAGCCTGCATTAGGGACACTCCCGGTTTGAGTCTCCCGATACCTGTGGTTCCCGCATAGTTACCTCGTTCCGCAATCCACTCATTTCCAGGAATCACTGTCATGGGTGCCATGGGAGTCCATAGGTCCACTGGATCCGTCTGGCCTATGGGAGGGAAGGCGAACGAAGCCGGTAACACGCCGATAACCGTATAAGGACGTTCATTGAGTGTAATGGATTTGCCAAGCACATCGGTCTTACCCCCAAAGCAGCGTTGCCACATTGCATCACTTAGAATGACGGTCCTTTCTGCCTGCGGCTGATCGTCATCCGGCCCGAATAGTCGACCGGCTATGGGTTCCACACCGAGCATGGTTAGCAGGTTGCCGGTGGCTTGTATACAGGTGAAGCGTTCAGACGCATCCTGGACCTTAAGGGTATAGCTACCAAAACCATAACAACCCAACGCCTCAAAGCATTGGTTGTGTTCGGTCCAGTCCAGATAGTTGGCATACGAGATATTCCCTCTCCTGTCACCTGTCTTTCTATCCTGCTCCTGGATGGTCACCAGGTGATCAGCCTCCTTATACGGTAAGGGGCGCAGTAAATAAGCGTTAAAGAAGCTGAATATCGTGATATTCGCCCCGATGCCAATAGCCAGCGTCAGCACTGCAATCGCCGTAATGCCGGGAGACTTTAGTAGCTGGCGAATACCGAATTTGATGTCGTTGACAAGTATCATCATCTTGTGATTCCTTTTCTTAGTTCTTTGAAGGATTCGTAAAGCACATTAAGGCTCTTTGACTTCAAAACATTGGATTGTGTCCGCTCCACCTTATTCATACCGTAGAGCCTCCATCGGATCGATCTTCGCCGCCCTTCGGGCGGGAATCCAGGCCGCCAGGGCCGCAACGGCAATCATGAGCACGGCGGCACCGATCATGGTAAGAGGATCGTGCGATTTAATGCCGTAAACGACACTTCGCATCGCCCGGGACAGGGCCAGCGTGACAGGCATGGCAACGGCTACACCCAACGTCGCCAACAGCACGGCCTGACGGAGGATCGGCCGGGCCACGTCTTGCGGCCGGGCACCCAAGGCCATGCGAATACCAATCTCACCCATGCGCTGCGCAACGTGGTAGGCCAGCAGGCCGTACAGACCGATGCAGGCCAGCACTACCGCCAGCATAGCAAGAGAACCACACAAAGTCGTGGAGAGCCTTTCCATGATAATCGAGCGGTTGAACAAGTCGGTCTGCGTTGTCAGCTCCTGAATGGGGATGCTTTCATCGAGACTGGAAACGACCTTACGTACCGCAGGTACCAGGGATAATTCGGGTAGGACCGTTCGCACTTCAAAAGATACGCTACCCGACGGAGCTTGTCGATACGAATGATACATGGTGGGTGCGATATCACTTCGGACGCTGTTATATTTTGTATTCCCGCAGACACCAATAATCTGATACTCGTTTTCCCCCATCTTGACATAGTGGCCAATAGGATTCTCATCTGAAAAGAAAGTATGGACAAAAGCATCGTTGATTATCATCACCTTAGTCGAAGTCTGCGTGTCCGTCCCGGCAAATGTACGGCCGCGCAGCAAAGGGATTTTCATAGTGCTAAAGAAAGCCTCACTAACTGTAAGCTCATTAGCCTGCAAGTTTTCATCCGGATTGGTCGGGCGCCCGGGCAGGGAAAAACCGGAGGATGAGACTCGTCCAGCCAAGAGGCTGGTACTTGAATACGCTACATCGCTCACGCCGGGGATAGCTGCGATGGAGCGACTCGCAGTTTCGTAGTAGTCTATGCGTTCTGTTCCGTTGTATCCGGCATCGCCGGCGTTGAGGCGAAAGACCAACAAGTTCTCCGTATCGAAACCCGGATCGATATTCTTCAGATTCACAAGCGAACGAACGAGTAAACCTGTGCCAGCGACTAACAACAAGGACAGTGCTACCTGCGTTACAACCAGAACCTTGCCCAGTCGTACACGTGATGCTCCCTGCAAACGAGCGTTCTGCAAACCTGTGGCTGGATTCACCCTGGAAACACGAAGGGCCGGCAGGAATCCGAACAGCAAAGTCGTGGCCACGGCAGCTCCCAGGGTAAAAAGCAAAACCCTCGTATCAAGCGCCATATTAAAATGGATCTCACCAAGAGAACCAGTGACGAAATTCATGATAGTGATCTTGAGCCACGATGAAATGATAAGTCCGCAAGCGGCGGCTACCAGCGACAGGACCAGGCTCTCGACCAATGATTGCCGGATCAGTCGCCAGCGCCCGGCGCCGATAGCTGCGCGGACCGTCATTTCATGTTGCCGGGCGGCGCCGCGAGACAATAGCATTCCCGCCATGTTCGCACAAGCAATCAGCAAAACCAGCCCAACAACGCCCTGCAATACCAAAAGAGGCTGAGCAGCCCATTTACGTTGCATCAGAGGGCCGCGACTGCCATCCTCCAGGAGGATACTCGGCTCCTTGAATTTCGAGTTTGAGACGGCTAAAGTCTGGTCCAAAAGAACCTCAAGCGAAGCTCGGGCCTGCGCATCACTCGCCTCCGGGGACAAACGTCCCATGATTTCAAGCCACCAATGATTTCGCGATGCCAGTGGGTACCCGGATTTGAGTTGTGGTTGGGCTGCCATTGGGACATAGAAGTCGGCTTGATCACCGGCCAGCGGCCCGGCATATCGGCGAGGTAGAACGCCGACAACACTGAAGCCCGACTTGTTCAGGATGACGGTCTGGCCGAGGACGTTCGGATTAAGTCCAAAACGCCGCTCCCATGCTCTATAGGTAATCACGGCAACGGGCTCTGAATCAGGCTGGTCGTCCCTGGGTAGAATAGGCCGTCCGATCAAAGTCTGTGCCCCATATCCTTTGAAGAAGTTACCGGAGACCATAAGGCCGTCAGCAGTAAAAGCCATACCGTTCGCGATAGCGGTCATATTACCAAGTTCAGAAAAAGCAAAGACTTCCGAGAATCCTGCAGACTGGTCTCGGAAATCGCAATAGGTCGGATATGGGAAAGACCCTGAAGAGGACTGGCCGGATTTGCTCCGATTTGTACTTCCTGAAAAGCTGGAGAGTTCATACCCAAAGCAGGCCCAGTTGATCACGCGTAATTCTTGCGGATCGCGCACAGGCAGGGACTTGAGTAGCACACCATTGATCAGACTAAAGATCGCTGTATTTGCACCGATTCCCAATGCCAGCGATACTACTGCCACGGCAGTAAAACCGGGGCTCTTACGCAACTGACGAAACCCATAACGCACGTCATGCCATATTGTCTTCATATGTCATTCCTTCTGTATTCTTTATTCTGTTTTTCTCACTCATACCGCAGCGCCTCCATGGGATCGACCTTTGCCGCCCGGCGGGCAGGTATCCATGCGGCCATGGCCGCGACCGTGACCATAATCACGACGGTCCCGATTATCGTGATAGGATCATGAGGTTCGATGCCGTAGAAAACACTACGCATCCCGCGGACCAAAGCCAAGGCGACAGGTAAGCCGATGGCTATACCTATGGCCGTGAGTATCAGGGCCTCTCGGAGGATCGGCCAGGCCACATCTGAGGGCTGCGCACCCAAAGCCTTGCGAATGCCCATTTCGCCGGTTCGGCGCGCGACATTGTAGGCCATGATCCCATACAGACCGATGCAGGACAGCGCCAGGGCCAGTAGGGCAAGACTTCCACAAAGCGATGTCATGAGGCGTTCCAGACGAAGAGACTCCTTGATAGCGAGTTTTTGTGTGGTCATCCCCTCCAGCGGCAGGTTGCGGTCTATATCGGCCACGGCCTTGCGCACAACAGGTATCAGAAACATCGGTGGAAGCACAGTGCGTATCGCGTAAGTCATATTGGACAGTGAATGTTGTGAATGAGGTCTATAAAGAATCGGTGAAATGTCTAAACGCAAGTTCTGACATCCGTGGTTACTGCATAAACCCACGATTTGATATTGTACACTTCCGACCGTTATGAACTGGCCCAGGGGATTCTCATCCGGGAAAAACAAACGTACGAATTCCTCATTGACGATGGCGACATCCTGGGAGCCTCGTGTATCCGCAGCACGGAAGTCTCGCCCTTGCAGCAGGTCGATCCCCATTGTCGCAAAGTATCCGTCACTCACAAACAGTGAAAGGGACTCGCGCGGCTTTTCCTCGGGACGGCCGGGGATCGATATGTCAGGGCTTTTTCCCCTTCCTTCCAGCAATGTCCAATTTGAAAGGGCAACCGACCGGACGCCAGGGATGCCTGTGATCTTCTGACGCACGGAATTAAAGAAACCTTCACGATCTTTCGGTGGGGATAGGGACTGTCCAGGAGAGATTGGAACCAACAAGAGATTCTCCGTGTCGAATCCCGTATCCGTTCGATAGAGATTGATCAGGGTTCGACATAGAAGCCCGCCGAACAGGACCAGAACGATGGACAAACCCACCTGCGCAGTGACCAACACTTTCCCCAGGCGAAGCCGGGGGGCGCCGCGGCTCCCGCCGTCTTTAAGCCCTGCAGATGGGTCGGTGTTGCCAGTACGCAATGCAGGAAAAAGACCGGACAATAAGGCAGTGACCACGCTAACGGCCAGCGCAAACATCAAAACATTCGCATCAACCTGTAGGTTGAAGTGTCTATTGCTCGACGGATCGATAACAAAGCCGGTCAGTGCCGCTCTTATCCATACGGAGAATACCAACCCGAGACAAACACCCGCCAGTGACAGGATCATGCTCTCCGTGAGTGACTGGCGTATGAGACGCCACCGCCCGGCGCCTATCGCCGCACGCACGGCCATCTCATGTTGACGGGCTGCCCCCCTGGCCAGAAGCAGACCTGCCAGATTCGTGCAGGCGATTAACAGGACCAGACCCACCACGATCTGCAGAAACCATAAGGATTCAGCCATTCGTCGACGTTCACCCAATACCCCTTGCTGACCTTTTTGCAAGAAGATCCCGGGCCGGTTTAACTCCGCTTCAGAGCGATTGACAACATGACTGAAAAGAAGTTCCAATGATGCCTGCACCTGAGCATCATTGGCCCCCGGAGCCAATCGCCCCATCATCTGAACCCACCATGCGTTATCGGAGTTCAACCACCCATCTTCTTCGCCTGTCAGTCGCGGCCGGGCCATCATAGGCACATAGAAATCGGTGTGCATTACACTGGCCAGTGGACCTATATAACGACGAGGCAGTACACCAATGATGGTAAAACCTGTTTTGCCTACTGTGAGAGTCCGGCCTAAAACGTGAGGATCGAGACCATAGACGCGTTGCCAAAAAGGATAGGTGAGGACGGCCACCGGCGGAGCGTCAGGAAGGTCATCCTCGGGCGTAATAGGTCTTCCAATCAAGACACGTGCACCATAGCTCTTGAAAAAGTTGCCCGACACCATCTGCCCGTTTGCCAAAGTCGCAACGCCGCCTGCATTGATCGTCTTGGGACTATCAGTACGGGAAAAGGCAAAAATATCGGAGAATCCTCGTGCCTGTTCGGCGAAGTCGAGGTATGCAGGATACGGGAAGGAACCGCTGTAGAACTCATTAGACTTGGTGTGTTCGAAGCCCCCTGCAGGATGACGCATCTGAGGCCACTTACGACTTGTCCAGTTAATCACACGCAACTCATGCGGATTGCGAACCGGCAAAGACTTGTACAGAATCCCGTTGATCATACTGAAGATCGCCGTGTTAGCTCCAATGCCCAGGGCCAGTGACAGCACCGCGACCGCAGTGAAACCGGGGCTCTTACGCAATTGGCGAAGCCCATAACGCATATCGTGCCATATTGTCTTCATTTATCATTCCTTCGATCTTATGTGTTCCATATTCTTTGATAATCATTCATAGCGGAGCGTCTCCAGGGGGTCCAACTGCGCGGCCTTGCGTGCCGGGAGATAACAAGCCAGCATAGCCACAGTGAAGAGCAACACAGGAATCAGCACAAACGTCGCCGGGTCGTATACGCTGATACTGTAGAGCAGGCTGGTCATAAGACGACAGACGGCTAAAGTACACGCCAGACCAATCGCCAGACCGATGATTGTCAGAACAAAGGCCTTCTTGATAACCAAGCGAAGAATATCTGTGCCCTGTGCACCGAGAGCCATACGGATACCGATCTCGTTACGACGTTCCGTAACAGCAAAGGCCATCACGCCATAGAGCCCCACAAGAGCCATGATCAGGGCCACGCCGGCCATTACAGTCAAGAGAATCGCACAAAAGCGTTCGACCGAGATGGAATTCAGAACGAGTTGATCCATGGTTTCCACATAAAGAATCGGCTGACTCTGATCAATATCCCACAAAACTTTTCGAGCGGCGCTGGCCCATTGGATGGGATCACCAGTAGTACAAATGAAAAAGGTCATGTTGTACCTACATTGCTGTGCGATGGGCATATAGACAAAAGCCGAGTAGTCGTCACTTCGCAAGGTTCTGATTTTAACGTCTCCCACTACTCCTACGATCGTTCTTTCACTTCCCCAAAAGTTGATCACCTGTCCAATCGGATCCCGATCGGGGAGATAACGTCGTACAAGTTCTCGATTAACAACCACTACACGCTGACTTTGATCGTTATCCTGAGGTGTAAAGGTTCGCCCCTGCATCAGGGGTATGCTTAGACAGCGAAAGTAGTCGCAAGACACCATACGGTTCTCAGCGGACGGCGAACCCTCTTTCCCGACAATACTGAACGAGCTATTACTGTTTGATGGATTCATGGGATGCATGTCAATCGCTCCGGCAGCTTCCACACCCGACATGGCAGCCAACTTCTCAATAACTCTATTGAAATAGTCAACGCGGTGTCGTTGATTACGATTTTCTGAGTTGTCGGGACGCACCACATGCAGAGCCAGAAGCCTATCGGCTTTAAATCCGGGATTAGACTGTTGTAGTTTGATAAAGCTTTTAATTAGCAAACCCGCCCCGGTCAGCAGAATCATTGCAAGGGCGATTTGTGCAACGACAAGCGTACCCAACGTGCGGTGACGTGTGCGGCCGCGAGAGACACTTTGGCCCGTTTCCTTCAATGTGTTGCTCAGGCCGTGACGTGAACCCTGCCATGCCGGAACCATACCGAAGAGTAATCCGGCAATAAGGGACAAGCCAATCGTGAATCCCAGCACAGGCAGGCTCACTCGGATTTCCTCAAATCCGGGGATTCCGCCGCCGCCGGTTTGTTGAATCTTAGGGGCTATCAATTGAAGCATATCCAGACTCCAGAAGGCCAAGATGAGTCCGAGGATGCCGCCGAGTATACCAAGTAAGATGCTTTCGGTTAGCAATTGCCGCATTAGCCGCACCCGGCCTGCACCTAAAGCCTGACGTATGGCAATCTCCCGACTGCGTGCCGATGCTTTTGCAACAAGCAAATTGGAAACATTCACACAGGCAACCAGAAGCAGGACCGTTACAGCTCCATACAAAACGAGAAAGGCCGTGCGTACACTGTCGATTAACATCTCGTGAAGAGGTTCGATGCGCACTCCCTTATTGACATTCGAGTTAGGATTCTCTCTTTCAACCTGCATAGCGACCTGGTCCATCTGGGCCTGGGCCTGGGCAAACGAGACATCAGGTTTGATACGTCCTAACACGTTGAGGTAATGGCTGCCGCGGTGTCCCTTGATCAATTCCTCCCGCTGTAGGGGGACATAGATGCGAACCATCTCTTCAATAAAGCCCATCGCGGGTCCTGCTACGCCGACAACTGTATAGGGAGCGCTATCCAGGGTGATCGGCTTACCGATGATATTCGGATCCGAATCAAAGCGGTCACGCCAGAGATTATGACTCAATACTGTGACGTAGTGGTTCCCCGTTTGTGATTCATCCGGACGGAAACTGCGCCCCAGAGCCATTTGTTTAGGCCTTAAAACATCGAAAAAATTGACTGTTGTACGAAAACCCTGTAAGGCCAATGGCTCGCCTGCTCCGGTAAGACTTAACCGGCAGGTGTCGAAGGCACTCAATCCTTCCATTACTCTGTTGCGCTCGTCCCAGTCGATATAGTCCGGCCCGGAAACGCTTCCCCTTCCACCAGAGGAACGCCAGAGCGTCTGCACCAGAACGATGCGTTCGGCATCCTTAAACGGCAGCGGACTTAACAAAACACTGTGAACCACGCTAAACAGGGCGGTGTTAGCACCTATCCCCAGGGCCAATACAAGGGCCGCTGTAACAGTAAATCCGGGCCGTTTGGTTAACATCCGAACGCCGTAACGAATATCTTGCCATAAAGTCTTCATTGCCGTCCTTAACTCATCAATTATTGATTTTCATTCGTATCTTAACGCCTCCATCGGATCGATCTTTGCTGCCCGACGGGCAGGAACGTAGCTGGCCAACAGCGAAACGCTTCCGAGTAGTGCCACAGTGACAACTATGCTGACCGGGTCGATCGGACTGACACCGTAAAGCAGATGAACTGACACTTTGGCCACACCAAGGCCCAGCCCCATCCCAACCAACAATCCCACCACCGTCACAATGCCGCCCTCCCGCAGGACCATTCCCATAATACTTCCGTGCGTGGCCCCCAGTGCCATGCGAATGCCAATCTCGGAGGTGCGTGAGGCGACCATGTAGCCCTTGATCGCAAAGATGCCCAGTGCTGATAGAAACAACGCTGCAGCCCCAGCTACCAATCCCAAGCGGGCGCAGAATCTCGCTCGCCATACGGCTGCATCCCCATCGCGTCTCCGGGCCAAAGTCACCACCGGTAGGACCGGAACGCGTGCATCAATACTGCGAATCTCCTCCACTATGCGCCGCCGCAGGGCATCCACCGATCCCCTGTTGGCGACATGTACGTAAAGACAGGGAGACAGCTCTTCCGATCCCGCAGATGTATATATCTGGGGATAGACCTCTCGATCTCCTACGCCCGGCAGGTTGGCGACAATGCCCACGACACGATAAGGCGCTGAATGTTCGCTGTACATACCCCATCGGATAGAACAGCCGAGCACATTACCGTCCGGCCGGAGCCGGCGCGCCAGGCTGTCATCGATAATCGTGACTTTTTCCGCATTCGGGACTCGGTCCATCGGGGTAAAGAATCGCCCCTGTAAAAGCGGGATCTCCATGGCCGTAAAATAATCCCGACTGACCGTGACCAGCATAGCTTTCCGGGTGAAAGGCCTCCACCATCCGCTCTGAAAACTCTCGCTAATCGATATCGGCCCGCCACCCCCGTAGAACAATCGGATTGATGCCCCCAATGCTTTTACCTCCGGCAGGGATGCCAGATGATCTGTCAAAGTCTCGCATACCTGAACACTACGGGCCGGGTCGTACCCGGCCGCCAGCGGATCGATTTTCACAATCAACTTATCATCTAAAGGAAAACGCGGATCCGTCTGTGCGATTTGCAGGGCACTTCGCGTCAGTAGCACCGCACTGAGCACAAGCGTCACAGCCAGGGCGATCTGCCCCATCACAGCGAGTGCATCTCGCTTTCTCCGCAGGGATCCCAGGACACTACCGGCACAAGCCTTCATCTCGCCGGCAAGGTCACGCTTTGACAACCATAACGCAGGTCTCAATCCGAAGAGCAGCGTGGCGATCAGGCACAGGCCCAGTGTGACCGCCAGGACACGACTATTCAAACCTGCCTGCAGACCTCTTGCGTAATAATCCGGAGTGGTTGTTATCCAGGTATTAAGGATTTTCATACTTCCAAAAGCCAATAGCACACCTAACATGCCGCCCAGCAGGGCCAAGAGCAACGATTCAGTGAACAACTGCCGAATGATGCGCCAGCGTCCCCCGCCAAGGGCCAGGCGTACAGCTATCTCATGCTGACGCGCTGCCCCTTGCACAATCAACATATTCGCCAGATTCAGGCAGGCGATTACCAGTATAATAGCGGACGTTGCTAAGAGTATGGCATTGAACAAGGGCTTGCGTAAATAGTCCTCTTCATCATACTCAAGGAACAACCAGAACCGGCTTGGCTTGCGGAGCTTGAAAAAAGGCGGCCGGCTGTCTTGCTCAAGGCCTTCAGGTTTGAAATCCGAAAACAACGACTGGAGCTGTCCCTGGGCGACCGGCAGCGTCAAATCAGTTTTGAGTCGACCGACGAGGTCAAACCACAGTTGGTGTCTCGGCCACTGTCGAGCCACTTTAGAGACAGACCGGTAGCTTCCCAGCGGTAGCCATAGGTCAGGGCCGTTGAACGTGACACCGGTAAATCCTTTTGGCATGATACCGACGACCTCACAACGAATACCATCAACTCTCACAAATTGCCCAACAAGCTCAGGATTGCTCCCCAAACGCTGCCAGCAGAGCCAGCTTAACACCACGACACGAGCGCCACCCTGCTCTTCCTCCGGCATAAAACCGCGTCCTCGGATCGGCGTCACTCCCAGAACGGAAAAGTAGTTCGCTGAAACATATGATCCCTCAACTTGCTGGACCGATCCTCTATGAACCAGTGTTCCCCCAGGTGGACAAAAACTTTGAGCTAAGAGATCGCTAAAGACCAGACCGCTGTCACGGATAGTGAGATACTCGGAGTAACGAAACCCAAGTGCTTCCGGGTCTTGAAATCCGCAATACACCAACTGCTCAGGTGCTTTCACTTTTCCCGGATGAGCCAGCAACAACAGATCGGAGATGCTGAACATGATGGTATTGGCCCCAATACCAATCGCCAGGGTGATCAGGGCAATGGCCGTGAAGCCGGGTTTCTTGGTTAACATTCGAAGGGCATATTTGATGTCATTGATAAGGGCTGTCATGGTATTCCCTTTGGTTTTTATTCAACAATCATTACTCATCATTCATACCGCAATGCTTCCATCGGATCGATCTTCGCAGCCCGACGCGCCGGGAGGCAACTGGCCAGCAGTGAAGTAGCTGTGAGCATAGCCACGGTGACAACGATGCTCACAAGATCAATGGTACTGATGCCGTGGAGCACGCTGCGAATCACCCGCGTCATGACGATCGCCAGTAGCGTGCCGACCAGCAGCCCTACGAACGTCGATATTGAGCCCTGACGCAGTACCAGGGTCAGGACGTCCCGCCGAGTGGCGCCCAACGACATGCGGATGCCAATCTCAGGGGTGCGCGAGGCGACCCTATGGCTCTTGACAGCATAAAGGCCCATACCGGCCAGGAACAGGGCCATGGCCCCAAACATCACTGCAAGTCGGGCAACGACTCTCGTGAACAATACGGTGGGATGATTGCGATGTTGGTCCGCCAGAGACGCTACCGAGAGGACCGGTAGACGAGGATCGATCTTTCGAATGCGCGCGCCGATGCTTCGCACGAGGGCGGCCTCGGCTCCCGATGCCGTACTTCTGGCGTGCAGATGGATGGATTCAGGTACATGGTGGGCTTTGAGTGGGCTATAGACATGGGGTTGAACTTCCCCATTGCCCCAAACGCTCTGTAGGTTCGGTACGATTCCGACCACTCGGCGGGGCGACGATAACCCGTCATCGCCATACTGGATGAGACAACCAAGGGCACTGCCATCCGGCCGGAGTTTGCGGGCCAGAAGCTCATCGATGATCACGACTTCCTCTGCATCGGGGGCACTGTCGAGATGGCGAAAGGGCCGGCCTTGTAAGAGCCGAATTCCCATCGCCTTGAAGTAATCGCCGTTCACCTCGTACTCGTGAAGTGCCTTCGTCAATAGGCTGCCTGACGTTTCGTCTGCGCGGCCCGGCGCATACTCGATGACTCTTTCCTTACTCCAAGGCCACCACCCCAGGTCCACAGGCGATTTATAAGACAGGCCAACTGCCTGAATCTCGGGGACATCCTGCAATCGCTCGGCCAAGGTCTCGCAGGCTTGCTTTGCTTGAACAATGTTGTACCCTCCTGCGAATGCCTCCAGGCTGACGATCAGCTTACCGTCCAGGCCAAAACTTGGTTCGGTCCGGGTGGCCCTCAGCGCGGTTCGAGCCAAGAGTGTCGCGCACATGACGAGCGCAACAGACAGGGCCATTTGACAGAGCACCGACAGGCCGCGTGGTACGAACCATCGCCTTGTTCGCGTGGCTTGAAGTACACCTCGACCGGATTCTTTCAGGTCACCACAGAGATCGCGTCCTGATAGGCGCAGGGCCGGTTTCAGGCCGAAGAGTACGGTGGCAATCAGGCAGAAACTCAATGTGGCTCCCAAGACGCGCACATCAAGCGTGATTCCAGAGGCGATGGCCTCCCCCAACTGCATGGGAAGCTGACCCATCGCCGCCCACAGCTTGAGAATCCTGATGCCCCAGAGGGCTACGGCCACAGCCAGGATACCTCCGAATACGGCCAAGAGAAGCGATTCGATAAGTAACTGCCGCATGATCCTCAGACGCCCCCCCCCGATGGCCGCACGGATGGCGATCTCTCGATGGCGCCCCTCTCCTTGAACGACAATCATACTCGCCAGGTTCAGGCAGGCAATGAGCAGGATGATCCCGGAGATTCCCATCAAACCCAGGCTGATACGACCCAATGTGGGCCTGTCATTGTCGCCAGCACCGGCGCTGAGTCTGGGCAACGGGCGGAGGCGAAACGAGACCTTCTCTTTAAACATCCAGGGATCAATCTGCTTCAGGCGTGGGAGCATAGATTGTAGCCATGCTTGCGCCTCCGATATGCTCACGCCAGGTTTGAGTCGTCCCACTAAGACCGATGGCGCATAGTGCCATCGGTCATCCGGCTTCTCCGGCTTCTCTTTATAGTATCTGCCCACAAGACCGTACGTGCCCAGAGGCAACCAGAGGTCGGGGCCGATGACGGATGCGCCTGTGAACGTCTTTGGTACAACGCCAATGATTCTAAAAAGCTTACCAGTGAGACGCACATATTGGCCCACGATCTCGGGCTCAGCCCCCAGGCGCTGCCAAGTTCGGTAGCTCAGGACCACCACCGGCTCGCTACCGGCGACTTCCTCCTCAGGCAAGAAAGTCCGCCCATAGAGGGGTGCACCCCCCAGGACGTCGAAGTAGTTGGCCGTGACGTACAGCGGATCCACATGCCTTGCACTGCCGTCTCTTACCAGGGTACAGGTTCTTCTGGCATAATTGTGGGAGATGAGATCACTGAACACCGGATTATTGTCACGCAGGTCGACATAGCCCGCATAAATGACGAGACGGAACTTATCAAACTCACAGCGCACCAATCGGTCGGGGTCTTTGACGTGCAGCGGTCGAAACAGCAGAGTATTGACCACACTGAACATAATCGTGTTGGCCCCGATGCCGATCGCCAATGTGATCAGGGCAATGGCCGTGAAACCGGGACGCTTAGCCAGCATACGAAACGCATATTTTAAGTCGTTGATTAAGGTCGTCATGGTATTTCTTCGTGTTTATAACTCACCGATTGAAGATCACTAATCACAACAGAATTTTCGGGTCTCTTCATCCAACTGTGATCTACTTTTATGTTATCTGCTCTTTTGACGCTTGCTCTTCATCTACGATTCGGCCGTCAAACAAATGCACCGCCCGATGGGCGTAGTGGGCGTAGCGTTCATCATGGGTAACCATGCAGATTGTGGCGCCCTCGCTGTGAAGCTCCGCCAACAGATCCATCACAGCCTTGCCATTAGCCGAGTCGAGATTCCCTGTCGGCTCATCGGCCAGCAGAATCGCCGGGGTGCCGGCCAAGGCGCGTGCAACAGCCACACGCTGCTGTTGACCCCCGGAAAGCTGACTGGGGTAGTGCTTCATACGGTGGGCCATGGCAACACGTTCCAGGGCAGTATGTACACGCTGCTGTCGTTCGGCCTTGGGCATACGCCGATAGGTCAAGGGCAGCTCCACGTTCTCGTGCACGGTCAGGTCTCCGATAAGGTTAAAGCTCTGAAAAATGAATCCCACCTCTCTGTTCCGGATACGCGCTCGCTGCGAGGCCGACAGCTCTGCCGCTGGAGAGCCGTTGAGCCAGTAGTCCCCCTTTGTGGGTGAATCCAGCAGGCCCATGATTGACAGCAGCGTGGACTTGCCGCAGCCAGAGGGCCCGGCGATAGAAACGTACTCACCTTTTTGGATCTTCAGGTACACCCCAGAAAGGGCATGGGTTTCCACTTCTTCCGTGACAAAAACCTTGTGGAGATCTTCAATCTTGATAAGTGCATCATTAGAGTCTTTCATTATTTGTTCTCCGGATTCCAGATTACTGTTTGTAATCATAACTTTCTTTTTTCTGTGGACTAATAACTGTGAACACACAATTACTTCAAACGTATTTTATCCACCGTATCCCACTGCGATACATCAGAGAGGATGATCTGATCGCCAACAACCAGACCGTTGAGCACTTCGATAGTACTGACCGAGGTTTTGCCGAACTGTACGGGGACGCGCACGGCGAACCGGTCGTCTTCGATAAGCTTAAATAGCTCGACCTTGCTGTCTGCCGAGGCGAGCACGGGGCGGCCTACGTATAATATGTCGATGAGCTGTTCGATTTCTATCGTCCCGACCACCGATAAATCCGGCCGGGATCCTTTGGGTAACTCCCCATCCAGCGATATGTCTACGGTCACATTACCTTCCATGACAGTCGGCTCGATACGCGAAACACGGCCTGATACAACTCCGTTATAGGTGTCGATCTCTGCGGGCAATCCAATCCGTACATCCCGAGCCTGACCTTGAGGGATTTGAAGACGCGCAATGAGCTGATGTGGATTTGTGATCCGAGCCACAATCTGACCTGCTCCGATCTGCTGACCCAGTTCAATGGGAACCTGAATCGGAGCGAGAACACCAGTTGCTCCTGCACGCACCTTCAATGACATGTAGTCTTCTTCTGCGAGATTATACTGAGACCGCGCCCGCTCGAGCGAAGCTTTGTCCAGCACCAACTGTGCCGGTTTGGTCTGGTTAAGCCATACGTCAAATTGTTTCTTCTCGACATCTAACTGGTTTTCCAGTAGATCAACGTTACTTTTTGATAACTTCAGTCGAAGGTCGGAAATTAAGCCATCCTCATGTTGCTTTTTGTCCACTTCAAACGTGAGTCTGGCATTACTAACGAGAGCTTCGGTTGCTGCAATACCAGCTTTGTATGTATATTCCTGATTCAGGAGTTGGGCCTTTGAAGCCTCAAATTGCGCCTGAGCCGAGTTGAGTTGGGTCTGAGCATCCTTCCAATTCAATTCCAACTGGGGATTGCCAAGCTCAAAGATAACAGTATTAGGCTCGACAGGAGCTCCGGCCTGAATCAAAATGCGCAATGCACGACCGCTAACTCGTGAGGGCACGACGAGCATATCTTCCGATATGAGCGTGCCGACACCACGGACTTCAAGGATAATATCACCTCGCTTAACACCGTCAATCAGAAGTGTTTGACGCTCGACAGATGGTGCCGCCGGCTCTAATCGCGACAGACCCAGAGTAATCACAGTAATGACTGCGACCGTGATTATCACAACAATAATGCGGATTACGATACGCCTGACTTTTCGAGATTTTCTTGGTATATCCATGTCGAGTCTTATATACAAGTCGCGTGCCAGAACGATTTATTGCAGAATCGGCTATCTTGGCGTCAAAAAAGTGCATTTGCAACCACGCATGCTTGATGAAGTGTCCGATTTTAGAAAAAACGCGCTCGATATCGGACAGATTCTTTTGGATTCACCAATTAGGGAACGTGCTATGGGCGGCGATCAATGGGCAGTCTCAATAGCGCCCGGCAACCAGGCCGATCCGGATGATTGGTGAGCAACAGATAGCCCCCATGAGCCTCGGCAATCTGGCGGCTTAGGGCTAAACCAATGCCGGAACCTTGGGATTTCGTTGTAAAAAACGGCACAAAAGGGTCCTTAGTCGTATCGAGTCCGGGGCCATCGTCATCGATACAAACCTCAAGAAATGATCCGGCGATCCCCCAAGTAATCGTCACGTGTTCGTCCGCCTGCCGCTTGGTTTCCTGGCTGGCCTCCACGGCGTTGGATACGATATTGATGAGAAGTTGGTCGAGCTGGCTGCGGTCGGCTTGAATCGACAGCTCAGGGCCGTGCGTAATCTCCACTAACAAGCGGGTCTCCAAACCGATGACATGCCGTATCCATGTCTCAACGTTCATCTCAGCAAAAGTCGGATCAGGCAGGCGCGTCAATCTGGAATAGGAAGCAATGAAACCTCCTAATACCTCGGATCGTTCGGCGATGATCTTCAAGCCCTCACGCACATCATCCTCCCAGTTTTGAGAGCGGGGTTTTTGCTTCAGACGCGTTTGCAGACTCTGAGCCACGGATTGTATGGGCGTCAGGCTGTTGTTAATCTCGTGACGCAGAATTTGAATCAGGCGTCTCCATGCCTGGCGTTGCTCTTCGTGGAGGGTACGGGTCATATCGGACAGAAAAACCAATTGATGTGACAGACCTTTCTCCCGGTAGGTCGCGCGACGCAGCTCCCACCGTCCCACGCCTCCCGGAAGTGAAAGATCAACAATACGCGGTGATGCTCCTCTCAGGCAAAGATCGAGCCCGAATTTCTTGGCGTGACAACCTATGATCTTCTCATTGTTCAGCTTGAGCAATCGTCGTCCGCTGTCATTGATCCACCGCAAGATGCCCCTTGAATCAAATCCGAAAAGGGCCACGTCGATCTCGGCAAGAATCTTTCTCAGCAGAGCTGTCGATTCGACTTTGTCGAACCTCTGTCGCTGTAAGAACTGGACTAAACGATTAACTTCCCAGGCCAGCTCACCCATCGCATCGTCCCGGCGGGCACCTCGGAGACGCATGGAATAATCCCCCTCGCGCAAGGCACCCAGGAGGTTCAAAATCGTACGCAAGGGAAAGGCCACCTTGTTCTTGACAGACAGGGCAAATCCTATCCAGCAGGCCAGCATAAGAATTGTCAGGCTCAGTTGAGTGGAGAATTGAAAAGATCTCGTCCATAACAGCACAAGAGCCATCAGGACACCAACCAGACCGCTCAATAAGGAGAGGACAGTAATCTTTCGTTCAAATCTCATTTTATTCAATCTGATGCTTCTCAAGCCGACGGTACAAGGCCGCCCGGCTGAGACCGAGGGCCTGTGCCGCCTTGCTGATATCTCCATCGTACCGATCAAACGCCCTGTGGACAGCCCAACGTTCGAGCTGATCCAATGTCATGTTCTCAAAATGTGGGCTCGACGGCTCGCCTGGACGCAAGCCAAGGTCGGCCGGCCCGAGCAATGGCGTCTGCGCCATCAGAACAGCGCGTTCAATAGCGTGGTCCAGTTGCCGTACGTTACCCGGCCAGAGATAATCCAGAAGCGCCTCCAGAGCAGCATCGCTAAAACCGGTAATTGCCTTTCGGTACTTAGTAACGTATTCCTGCAGGAAATGGTTTGCCAGCAGCGGGATGTCCTCAGGTCGCTTTCGCAGTGGCGGCACATGGATACAGACGGTATTGAGACGATACAGCAAGTCCTGACGAAAGTTGCCGGCGGCAACCTCCTGGTCAAGATTAGCATTTGTGGCCGAAAGGATACGGACATTCACATGACAGGTCCTGGATGAACCGATGCGTTCAAATTCGCCGCTTTCCAGCACACGCAACAGTTTCGATTGTAGATTCACGGGGACCGCGGCAATCTCATCCAGGAATAGCGTTCCTTCATCCGCCAATTGGAATCGCCCCATGCGATCGGCCTTGGCATCCGTAAAAGCCCCTGCTACGTGACCAAACAGCTCGCTTTCGAAAACGGTCTCCGGCACGCTGGCGGCATTGACCGTAACCAGTGTTTTGTTCCTGCGAAGCGAGGCCGTGTGCAAAGCCTGAGCCACAACGCCCTTGCCGCTGCCATTCTCACCTGTAATCAGGACATTGGCATCGGAGGATCCCACTTTGGCGATAGTCTCCACGACCGGCCGCATTGTCGGTGACTCGGCGATCAGCATCTTGCGGCCTTGATCTTTGAGATAATCAATTTCCTGCGACAGCTTTCTGCCTTCGCGCAAGGCGCGGCCCAACTCGACTTGCGTTTGAAGGACAGAGAGAATACGTTCATTTTTCCAAGGCTTTTGGATGAAATCACGAGCACCACAACGCATCACCTCAACGGCAAGCTCAATACTGCTCCACGCCGTCATGACGACTACCGGCAGCGATTCATCGATATGATGGATTCTCTTGAGCAAGCCTAAACCTTGCCTGCCCGAAGTTTCACCTCGTATATAATTAAGATCCATCAGGACAACGTCTAAATCAATGCTATTAACCGCATCGATGATCTCTTCAACGGATGAGGCCGTTTTTATTTCGTATCCTTCAGGTTTGAGCAGTAGACAAAGGGCTTTGAGCACATCCGCTTGATCATCTGCGATAAGTATCTTGGACGTATCTGTAATCCTCTGCATGTTTGGCACAGTCCTCAATTACTACAACGTGTATCCTGTTTACACTCACTCTTGCATGTAAATATTATGAAAAAGTCAATTCAAGTTAAGATACTATACATTTTATTACGGATAAATCAAAATCTCCAATATTCTATCGTACCCCCACTGTGTCGGCGAGGATTTGTAACTTTTTTAGGTAGTTGAAGACAAGTTTGGAGCATCTGCTATGATCGACTTGCTATACTGGTATCCTCCTATGATATATCAGCTCATGTGTACTATCTCTTCAACAAGTCACCAGCCGGTATTAGATCAACCGCTTGGCGCAGCACAGGATCAACATTTATATAGCACTTTTTGGTTAGATCTGATTAAGAATGTTCCAGCAGCCTTTGTGTGACAGCAGTGGATACGCCGTTTTGAGCAAGCACAGAGCCAAAGGTCTTGCGCAAATCATGAAATTTGAAATCACCCAAACCAAGCTTTTCGCGTATCTTGTTCCATCTGTATTGCTTGAAACAGTCAACAAATATTTTCTCTTGCTTAGGATCTAATCCTGAAACATATTTTTTAAGCTCTGCCATGATCGGAACTGGTACTGGACGTGAACCCATGCTCTTTCTGGTTTTTTGGCTCTGTGTAGCGACATGGCTGTTTTCAAAGTCAATATCAGAGACTCTTAATAATTCGATGTCACCGCGTCTTAAGCCTGTGCCCAAAGCCAATAGAATTCTCATTCTCATCGTTTGATAGGGTCTAAAAGCTGAAAGCAGTTTTCTTATCTGAGTGTGAGTCAGAATTTCACAGGTCTCTCGTCTTCCTTCAATAGCTTGATTTCAATTTCTCCATTCACATATCTATGTTTCCTGCACCAGTGAATGAATGCCTTTAGGTTTCTAATGTCCCTGTTAACGGTTGAACGTTTTGTTATAATACTCCACAAAAACTGGGCGCATAATTAAGGTGGATTTGTAGCCTGAGACGATAAAATAATCAGGAGACAGATTCATGAAAAACAAAAGACGTAATCACAGCGCGGCATTCAAAGCCGAAGTTGCCCTGGCCGCGGCTAAAGGCGACAAGACGATAGCTGAACTGGCCAGTTGGTATGAGGTTCATCCGAGCCAGATTGCCAAGTGGAAAAAGCAATTGCTTGAATCG